>NZ_CAUTSL010000017.1:0-42383 GCF_963540955.1 Actinomyces bouchesdurhonensis | reverse complement strand
TACCCGCAACCCCCGACCAACACCCGGTCACCCACACTCAACTCGGAAGAGCCACTTTACCGCGCGACAAAGCCGAAAAGTCGCCTTGCTAGCAACACGTTTTGTTCATCCTCCACATTGGCTCCCATCGCCTTCCACAGCGACTTTCACGCACCAGCAAGCCGAACACGCGCTACCCAACCAACGCACTGTGTCGATCATCCACGTCGTGGCCCGCCGCCTTCAACACCGACTGGGGTTGTGCGCAAGTTGTTGACGGTTTGTTTATGCGGCTTTTGTCCAGGCCGAACGGCAGCTGGGCCCTATAACTGGCTGCCTTAACCCCTCGATGCGCAGCTAAACCCTACTGGTGGCAGTACGGGCAGGCCGCCCACACTGCCATCCATCGGGTTAATGCGCACATCAAGGGGCGGACATTCCCACCCATGCGGTTGGGGTTGTGCGCAAGTTGTTGACGGTTTGTTTGTGCGGCTTTTGTCCAGTCCGCTGGGTGTAGTTCGTATTCGATGGGGGATTTGCCGCCGAGGCTGGTGTGGATGCGGCGGTGGTTGTAGAAGTCTTCGATCCAGGTGGCGACCCCGGTGTAGGCCGGGCCGCGCGCGGCCAAGCGCCGCCACGAAGAACGACTAGTGGACCGTGATGAGTTCCTTCGTTGCCGCGTGCCTTTGATTTGTCTCAGGGACACACACCAAACTGGATGAGCCTCGCGCCAGCAGGCCCCCATTAACCCGCACGGTGCCCGCGCAGCCGCTACCAACCAACAGGTGCGAATAAGCCGGGCACCCACTTTCCCGCAAGAACAGGGGAAAACAGGCCACCCAGCCGATGTCAGCCACACAACGGGCCGTATCCGTGTGAAATGAATATTGGAGCCGGCTATCGGACTCGAACCGATGACCTGCTGTTTACAAGACAGCTGCTCTACCAACTGAGCTAAGCCGGCGGCGCACACTAGTGTGCCACAGGTTGGCCCCTGTGCGCACGAGCGGGCCGACGCGCCGCTCGCCTGGGGCGTCCAGCGATGCGGCTCGTGGGCTGATCATAGTGACAGGCCCTGTGCTGGGGTGGGCACAAGAGATCGCTTCACCACTGCCACGCGCGGCACGGACAGAGCGCATAGTGGCGACCAAGACGGCTGTGGGGCGGAACCGGCAAATCGGTTCCGCCCCACACCAAGCGACGGGTCACGAAGAGCTGTCAGTCGTCTCTGAACTCTGCGTCTCGTCGGCGCTACCGTTGGAGGGTTCGGTCACTTCGGGCGTGACTGGAGTGCCAGTCTCCGGCGAAGCGGACTCGGAGAAGCCGTAGAGTTCCATGATGGTGGAGCGTAAGGCTGCGAGATCACCCGAGCGCGAGATGAGGGTGGAGTGGTCCTTGACCAGCTCGGGTGTACCGAGCTTGTTGGGATCACGCCCATCGACGGACGCTTCCTTCCACGCAGTGGAGGACGCTTGGAGGTAGGAGTCGACGGCATTGACTGGGAACGTGGCGATGACGTCGGAGGGGACACCGACCTCGGTGGCGATCTGTTTGACCTGCTTCCAGGACGAATCGAGGTTGTTGATTACGGCCCCGCTCTGTGCGTTGAACTGGCTACGGAAGTAGGCCATGAGAGCGTGATGGAACTCGATCCACTTGTCGGGGGCCTTTTGGGCGACGACCAGTGAGGCGCCGGTGGCCGGCTTGAGATACTCCATGTCAACGGTGATGACGGGTTGAAGTTCGAGGTTGTAGTGCCCCTGTGAGGCCCACGTGGTGAGATCGTTGCCGATGTATGCGTCCAGATCGGCGCAGGCGTGGCAGGAGTAGTCGAAGTACTCGGTGAGCGTGGGCAGGTTAGGATCGGCTTGGGCAGAAACACCGTTGCCGTTGACGACGATCGGGCGACCGTCGGCGAAGACGCCGAGAATCGTGGAAGCGTCGACGTTGCGCGCCGCGTTGATGTCAGCCTGTTGTTTCCAGATGACGCCGCCGACGGCCCCGACGACGGCCAGCACGATGGCGGCGACGGAGGAGATTACGATGATGCGAGTGCGGCGGTCGGCTCGCTCCTGTGCCAGGCGCATCTTGGCCGCTTTGGCGCGGACAGGATCGACGGTTGCCGGCTTCTTCTTTTGAGCCATGAACTCACCTTCCAGACTTAGTTGAATGTTGCAATAGTATCGGGCGGGGACGATGCACGCCTAGTGCGGCGGGCCTCCCGTGATGATGAACCACGTGCCGACCAGGAACCCGACACAGCCTACCGCGAGAAGGCCGCGACCCCAGAGCGGGCGCACGACGAAGCGTATTGACGTGGCGATCCCGACGCGCAGATCGGCTGCAAAAGGCATGAGCCAGGTGACGTAGAGGAGGGTTGTGACAAGCCCCCACACGACCACGATCCCAGTCGGATCACTGAGCCAGTAGTCGTCGCGTGACAGGCTGGGGGCGCCTGCCACGTCGGTAGGCCACGTCCACTGGGCAGACCCGTCATGGAAGTAGGACAGGAGAATCCATGCGCTGTATGGGATGAGGCTGGCGACGGCGAGAGCGAGAGAGCTGGTCAGGACGGACTTCACGAGCAGGATTGGGGACAGTGCAACAACGGCTGCGCCGTCACTGGATTTGGGGCCACGCAGCAAGTGGCGGCGCTCAAGCCACCTTTTCATCGCACCAACCAGACCGAAGGCTGTCAACGCGACGCCGACGGTCATTGTGCCGGCCACTCCAGCGATGAGGGGCAGTGCAGCAAGCACGGCGAGCAGGGCCGCGCCGGAGAGCCACGCGCCGCGACTCCAGGACGAGGCCATGGCCGCCTGCCCCGAGGGGAAGGAGCCCGGCTCGCCAGCACCGGGCGCCCACGCGGGGCAGGGCTGGGCCAGGGGCGCCGCGGGCATCTGGCGAGCGCCACCGGGAGCATACCCGCCGCGGGGGTCAGGGTAGCCCCCTTGGGGGCCTGGGTAGCCCCCTTGGGGGCCGGGATAGCCACTCTGGGGGGCAGGGGGCGAGGGGCGGTCATAGGGGGGAATGACCTCGGTCGGATCCGCGTCATCGACCGCCTGCCAGGTGTCGGCGGCATCATCATGCCAGGCGACGTCGTTGGGGTCGTCGTCCCATTCGTGCTCATCCCGTGCGACGGATGCCGTGTCGACCTGTTCGGTATGGTCGTTGGCGGCAGTAAATTCTGAAGCGTCGCGGCGCGCGTGAACAGGGTAGGCCACGGCTCGCGCGCCGGACGCGTCGGGACGTGAAGCCGCTTCGTCCCATTCGGGCGGCGCAGCGATTTCCTGGGGGTCGGAATTGATCGACTGGGTGCGCACACCTGTGTCGAGCAGTTGCGCCCAGTTGACGGTGACATAGTCGAGTTCGCCGGGTGCCCAGCCGACCGCACTCATGAGTTCAGCAACAATAAGAGAGGGCGAGGGACGATTGTCCGGGTCGGGAGCCAGCCCCCCGGCGAGCGCACCGGCGACCATCGGATGCAAGCCCGCCAGGTCGGGATCACCCTCAATGACGCGCAGCATTGTGGCGGTCACGTCACCCTTTCCGAACGGGGGGCGACCGGTCGCGCACGACAGGAGCGTCGCGCACCAGGCCCACCAGTCGGATTCTTTGGTGGCGTGGCCACCTTGAAGGAGCTCGGGCGCGGTGTATCCGGCCGTGCCGGATACGAGGCCGGTGCGCGTCAGGTGTTGGTCCTCCACGGCCATAGCGATTCCGAAGTCGATAAGGACTGGCCCGCGCGGCGAACAAATGATGTTCGAGGGTTTGATGTCGCGGTGGATGATGTTGGCGTGGTGGACGGCAGCGATCGTTGACGCAAGGTGATAGGACATGGCAGCAACGCCACGCAGCGGGATCGGCCCGGAGACGAGGATTTCCGCTAACGTCGGCCCGTCCACGTATTCGGAGACAACGAAGGGCTGACTGGCTTCGGTCTCAGCGTCAACGATATGGGCAACGAAGGGCGAGCGAACGGAGTTGACCGTGCGCGTCTCACGTTCGAGGCGGGTCCTGGATTCCTCGGAGGCCGCCAACGCCGGGTGCATGGCTTTCAGGGCGACGCGTGTGCCGCCCCCGTCTTCTGCAAGCCACACTGTGCCCGCGCCGCCCGTTCCGAGTCGGCGGATGAGCCGATAGCCGCCCAGTTCCTCGCCTTCTTCCACGCCCCCAGCCTACCGTCCCCCACGTTCATCTGTACCTACCCGCGCGAAGCGCCCAGGCCTCGCCGACAAAACGAGATGTTCACCACAGCATGTCGCAGCCGCAACAATCCACGATTCGACCCAGGCTGTACAGCCACAGCCAAGCGTGGTACTTTCACACCTAGTTGCGCACGCAGAAGGATTCTCGTTCGCACTCCGTGGGCGAAGACGCTCCACGGTCGCCCCACAACGGATCGTCCGGCACGTACCTGCCGGTGGGAAGGAATTAAACATGGCAACCGTTACATTTGATCACGCGACTCGCGTGTACCCAGGCGCTGACAAGCCTGCTGTTGACCAGCTGTGCCTCGACATCGCTGACGGCGAGTTCCTCGTCCTGGTCGGCCCCTCCGGCTGCGGTAAGTCCACCTCTCTGCGCATGCTCGCGGGCCTGGAGGACGTCAACGGCGGTCGCATCCTCATCGGCGATAAGGATGTCACGAATGTTCCCCCGAAGAACCGCGACATCGCGATGGTCTTCCAGAACTACGCGCTCTACCCGCACATGTCGGTTCGCGAAAACATGGGCTTCGCCCTGAAAATCGCGGGCGTACACAAGGACGAGATCAACGCACGCGTTGAAGAAGCCGCAAAGATCCTCGACCTGGAACCCTACCTGGACCGTAAGCCCAAGGCCCTGTCCGGTGGCCAGCGTCAGCGTGTCGCTATGGGTCGCGCGATCGTCCGTAAGCCCCAGGTGTTCCTCATGGACGAGCCGCTGTCCAACCTGGACGCGAAGCTGCGTGTGCAGACACGTACACAGATCGCCTCCCTGCAACGCGAGCTCGGCGTCACCACCGTGTACGTCACCCACGACCAAACCGAAGCCCTGACCATGGGCGACCGAATCGCGGTCCTGGCCGGCGGCCTCCTCCAGCAGGTCGGCACCCCCCAGGAAATGTACGAACGCCCCGCCAACGAGTTCGTCGCCGGCTTTATCGGCTCCCCCGCCATGAACCTGGGGACCTTCACGGTGGACGGCGAATGGGCGAAGATCGGCCCCGCCCGCGTGCGCCTCTCGGCTGCTACCCGCAACGCGCTAATCCCCGAGGACGACGGCAAGATCAAGATCGGTTTCCGCCCCGAAGGCCTGGATGTCGTCGACGCGACCGTCGAGGGCACCATCCCCGTCGAGGTTGATTTCGTTGAGGAACTCGGCTCTGACGCCTACGTGTACGGCCACCTGGTTGGCGACGAGAATGGTGAAGGCTTGGGTTCCGGCGCTGAAGGCACCGCCAAGCAGCTGATCGTGCGTGTCCCCCCGCGTACCGCCCCCGCCCGCGGCGGCGTTCTGCACGTTCGCATCCGCGAGGGCCAGCAGCACAACTTCTCGGCCTCCACGGGCGTTCGCCTGCCCGAGTGACGCGCAACTGAGCGCTCGCCTCTGACCAACCCCGGCCTCGTCCGTTCATCTCCCGGACGAGGCCGGGGTTCGTGTGTGAGCGCACGTCGTCTACGCCGCGAACAACCTGCCTCTTCCCCATCGAGTTAGGCACGAGGCCGGGGAGATGAGACAATGAGGGCATGGCTTTGGATATTACGGCTGCCGCGGTCGAACCCGCGCTCCTCGACCTCCCCTGGGATACACCGTTGGAGGCGTGGCCGTCATCCCTTCTCGCCGCGTTGCCTCGCGGCATTTCCCGCCACGTTGTGCGCTTCGTGAACCTGTCGGGCCGTGTCCTGGCGGTCAAGGAGATCGGCGAGACCGTCGCCCACCACGAGTACGACATCCTTCGTGACCTCTCGCGCTTAGACGCACCCTCCGTCGATCCCGTGGCGGTCATCACGGGCCGCGTGGGACGAGACGGCGAGGAACTCAACGCGGTGCTCATTACCGAGCACCTACAGTTTTCGTTGCCCTACCGCTCCCTGTTTTCCCTGTCGATGCGCGCTGACACTGCGACCCGTCTGATCGACGCGCTCGCGTTGCTCCTCGTCCGCCTGCACCTCATCGGCTTCTACTGGGGCGATGTCTCTTTGTCAAACACGCTTTTCCGCCGCGATGCGGGCGCATTCGCAGCCTATCTAGTGGACGCTGAAACCGGCGAACTCCACCCGAATCTGACGCCCGGTCAACGCGAATACGACGTTGACTTAGCGCGCACGAACATCATCGGCGAACTCATGGACCTCCAAGTCGGCGGTTACTTTCCCATGGAATCTGACCCCATTGACGTGGGCGACCGTATCCGCACCCAATACGACCTCCTGTGGAACGAGGTCACGGCCGCGGAGTACCTGCCCAACGACCAACGCCAGTACCTCGTCAATGAGCGCATTCGGAGCCTCAATGACCTGGGTTTCGACGTGGCGGAACTGCACATGGCTTCGGATGACACCGGCGAGCACTTGGTGATTCAACCGAAGGTGGTCGACGCCGGTCACCATAACCGCAAGCTCATGCGTCTAACGGGCATGGATGTGGGCGAGCACCAGGCACGCCGACTCCTCGCCGACATCGACGTGTGGCGCGCCACCCACGACATGCAGGACGAGCCCTTGGAGACGGCCGCCCACAAGTGGCTCACCGACGTGTTCACGCCCGTGGTCCGAGCCATTCCCAGCGAGCTGGCTGGCAAGCTCGAACCCGCGCAGCTCTATCACGAATATCTCGAACATCGGTGGTACATGGCGCAGCAGGCGGGCCACGACATCCCGCGCGAGGAGGCCCTCGCCTCCTACATCACCAACATCCTGCAGTCGAAACGCGACGAGGCCGTCTTGCTCGAACCCGGGCCGGGGCGTTCGTCTCTGTTCAGCGCGGCGACACACCCGGACCTATGGTGATGGGGTGGCAGACCCCGCATCGTTCACGCTAGGAGCATCCATGTCTGATTTCCCCCGCATTATTGCCCACCGTGGCGCTTCTTCGTTGGCACCAGAGAACACGATTGCCGCGTTCTCTAAAGCCATGGAAGTTGGCGCCCGCTGGTTTGAGTTCGACGTGGACATCACGGGCGACGGCTCCCTGATTGTCATTCATGACGACACACTGGACCGCACGACCACCGGTTGCGGGTCGTACTATCAGTTGGGTTACTCCGATATTCGTCGCCTGGATGCCGGCCGCTGGTTCTCCGACACCTACCGTTTTGAACGTATTCCCGAGGCCGCCGACGCCCTCGCTTTTGCCCACGCCCAGCAGATGGGCGCGAACTTGGAAATCAAGCCCTGCGGCGGCGGGAAGCGCCTGCGTGAACGCCTCATCGAGGCTTTAGCGGTGACGATGCGCGGCGAGAAGGTCCCCTCGCGCCTGATTGTTTCCTCATTCGACCATGAACTGCTCGCCGCCTTCCACGAGGCCTGCCCGAGTGTCGCGCTCGGGTGGCTGATCGAACGCGCCCACGACGAGTGGCGTGTTGGGGCGGTCGCCTTGGGCGCAACAGCGATCCATCCGGGCGTTGAGGGACTCACTGAAGGCGACGTGCGCGCCATGCGTGAGAGCGGCTTCGAGGTCAACGTGTGGACCGTCAACGACGTCGAACAGGCCCGCGAGCTCGCCTCGTGGGGCGTCACCGGGATTTTCACGGATCGTCCCCAGGATTTCCCCGCCTGGGCGTTGGCGCGCTAGAGGCAGTGGGCGCGGCAACGCGTTAATCCCCTCAGACGAACGGTCGGGGTCGCGTGCGCGACCCCGACCGTCTCTCGTTTTGCGTTAGATTCCTCGCTTATGCTTCGCCTGCACGGCGCGCAAAACGCTTCGAGACGTGCTTGGCCAGCGACAGTTCCGCGATGGAATCTACCACCATGAGGCCGCCGACGATGCCCGCGAAGCGCATCCAGCCAGAGCGGGGGGCGGGGGCGCGTACTGCGGACACTAGCATGGCGACTCCGACGACGGCCTCGGCCGCGACAGCCGCGTGGATGATCCAGGGGCGTTCAACGGCGACGGATTCGTAGGAGTTCCATAGGGGCTTGACCATCGACTGCGGCTGGCCCATCATGATGTCGACGCTGCGCCCGATCGCGTTGGAGATGCCGCGCGCTAGGTGTACGGTGATGCCTTCAACGTCCTCGATGTCCGTGGTTCCCAGCAGGAAGCCGGCGACGGCGCCGGGAAGACCCAGGGCGCGCACGACCTTCCACACGGATTCTTCGCCCGTCGTTGCCACGGATGCCCACAGCGCGTCGGCGTCGGCTCCGGGCACTGCCTGGGCGATGGACAGCAGGTCGAGGCGGTCGCCCACCAGGTCGATGACGTCGCCGGGCAGATCGATGGCCTTGTCGTGGCCGCCAGGAACAATGGCTGCGTCCATGCCCCAGTTGTGCGACACGATGTGCTCAAGATGATCGTCGGTCACCAAGAACACCTGGAATTCGCCATCCGTGACGGACAGGGTGACCAGCGGCAGGTCGCCAAAGTTCCACCCTTCCTTTTCGGCGGGTAGTTCCGCGAGCAGCGCGCGATGGTCGTCGGCCAGCTCAAGATCACCCAGATCGATGCCTTCCAGGGCCGCGAGGAGCGGAACGGACGAGGCCGGGGTGCGACCGATCTCGACGATGCGGGTGGACGTGGACTCAGCGGCCTCGTCGCTGGCATCGTCCGATGGCCACACTGCGCCCAGTGGCGAACCGCCTTCGGGTAGGTGGTCGGCACTGGCGTTACCGATGCGCACCTCAGCGTCAAAAAGGACGGCGAGATCATCGGCCAGTTCAGCGGGGGTCGGTCCGGGGAAGACATCGCTCCCACCTGCGGGGACGGTAGCGATGTGATCGTTCGCAACCGCGACATTGAGGCCGAGCATTTGCGGCGACGAGGGGAACCATTCGAGCTGAGCAAGGATTGCGCGTTCTTTGAGTTCTCCGGCGACGACGGCGGGATCCAAGTCGTGGCCGATGATCATGCCTTCAATGCGGGTCCAGTCCTGGGCCATGTCACTACCTTCCTGTCGGTGGTGATGTTGTCTCACCACACTTTGTTCCATTGTGACGCGTGGCTCGCCATTCTGCTCGCCCGCGACGGCGCGTCAGCGCCTTTTACAGTTGTGTGCCTCCCCATTCAACGACGGTGAAGCCGTTGCGCATCGGCGTCGAAGCGAATTCCTGCGGCGTGACCGCCTCGTCCGCTTGCGCCGCACGGATCGTCATAAACACCCGAATGAAGGTGTCGGGCGCAACCTGATTGCCGGCCTCGTCCGCGAACGAATAGGTCACCTGCTGCGTGTAGGAGGAGGCGTCGAAGGAGATGAACGTGTACTCGTTCGCGCGGATTTGCGGTGCCCAGAACGTGATGAAGTCGGCTGCTTCTTGATCGTTGAGGCCCAGCTGTCCCAGTTTCTCCTCCAGGAACGGCACCGCATCCTCACGCGCGACGACGAAGCCCTGCTCGGGCGCTTCCTGCCACACAGGCCCATCCCAGAACAAGGACGGGTAGGTGCGGCCGCTCGCGTCAGTCAGCGTGCCGTCGGGCGCGGCGTCCACTGTCCACGAGGCCTGGACCCCTTTGTCTGTCTGCACCTGGCTGCCCGGAGCCGGGTAGACCGTCTCCAGCTCGCCCGCGACATCCAACGTCACCGTCAGCTGTCGCTCCTCCTGCGGATACAGATACAAGACCGGCTTGTAAACGTAACCCTCTGTAGAAGTCGGCGAGGGATGAGGGGCGACGCTATGCGTTGGCGCGGGTGAAGACGTCGGAATCGGGGAGGGACCGAGTGTGGGGTTACCCATCGGCGAGCATTTGTCCCCCGAGCACTCATCCTGGAAGGCGGGAAGTACTCCGAACATGAGCACGACAGTGCCAACAGCGGCTGCGACGAGGACCGATACGATGGCAATAATCGTTTTCCTCATGACTCCTATGTCCTTTTCTTGGCGGTCGAGCATCGGGCGCTCACTCACGCACGACAACCGCTTCGCGTAACCCCATCATAAGCGCTCCCTTTCCGCGCTTTCAACGACCTAACCCTCCAGAGGTATCTGGACTCGTCCTTGCCTCCTCGAAATGAGACGATGAATGAGTCGCAGGCAGGACGCTGCTATCCTGGCCGGTTACGCGGCTCCACGGACGCAAGGGGAGCCGCACCCCTCACCTGAAAGCAGCTATCATGCCTCTCCTCAGCATCGCAGCCATCGCCGTCGCTGCCACTGTCTTTGTCGTCCTGTTTCTGTGGGCGAGCTTCGTCTCCGCGTCTCCAGGCGAGATTAAGGTGATCTCCGGCCCCCGAGGCCAGCGCGTGCTCCACGGTAAGACGGGTTGGAAGGTCCCCCTGCTGGAGCGCGTGGACACGATGACCGCCTCGATGATTTCCGTGGACGCCCAGACCACGGATTTCGTCCCCACGAACGACTACATCAACGTGCGCGTCGACGCGGCCGTCAAGGTCCGTATCGCGACCGAAGACCAGACGCTGTTCCGCGCGGCGACTCGTAACTTCCTCTACAAGACGACCTCAGAAATCTCCGAGGAGGTGCGCGACACCCTGGAGGGCCACCTGCGCGCCATCATCGGCCAGATGCGACTGACCGACATCATCACCGACCGCGCGGCCTTCTCCGAGCGCGTCCAGGAGAACGCGAAGCAGGACCTGGAGGAGATGGGCCTCCTGATCGTCGCATTCAACATCCAGAACGTCACCGACCAGAACGGCGTCATCGACAACCTCGGTATCGACAACACCGAGCAGATCCGCAAGACCGCGGCCATCGCTAAGGCGAACGCGCAGAAGGAGGTCGCGCAGGCGACCGCCGTCGCTCAGAAGGAAGCCAACGACGCGCAGGTCGCCTCCCAACTGGAGATCGCCCAGAAGCAGACGGACCTCGCCAAGCGCCAGGCCGCCCTGAAGGTCGAGGCCGACACCGAGAAGGCGAAGGCAGACGCCGCCTACGAGATTCAGTCGCAGATTCAGCGCCGCGACATCGAGCGTGAGACCGCGCAGGCCGACATCGTCAAGCAGGAGCAGCAGGCCGTCATCAAGGAGAAGGAAGTCGTCGTCACCAAGCAGGCCCTGCAGGCCGAGGTGAACGCGAAGGCCGACGCCGAGCGCTACGCCGCCGAGAAGAAGGCCGACGCGGCCCTGTACGCGCGTCAGCGCCAGGCCGAGGCCGAGGCGTTCGAGCGCACCAAGAAGGCCGATGCCGACAAGCAGGCCATGCTCGCCGAGGCGCAGGGTATCGAGGCTCGAGGCCGCGCCGAGGCCTCCGCGATCGGCGCGAAGCTGACGGCCGAGGCCGAGGGCCTCGAAAAGAAGGCCGAGGCCATGACGAAGATGAACCAGGCGGCCGTCCTGGAGATGTACTTCCGTGCGCTGCCCGAGGTGGCGCGCGCCGTGGCCGAGCCGCTGTCCAAGGTCGACACCATCACCATGTACGGCGAGGGCAACAACGCGCAGATGGTCGGCGATATTACGAAGTCGATCAGCCAGATCAACGCGGGCCTGGGCGATTCGCTGGGTCTGGACCTGCAGCAGCTGTTCTCGGCTCTCCTGGGCGCCAAGCTCGTGTCCCCCACGATCTCCGAGGCGGTCGAGGAGGGCGTGCGCGACGCGGCCTCCCCGAAGCCTGCGCAGCAGTGAGGCTCATGCTCGACGCGGGCGGCCACCTGTGAGGCGTGCGCGACGCCGCCTCCCCGAAGCCTGCGCGGGGGTGAGGCGCGTGCCCAACGCGGGTAGCCACCTGTGAGGCGTGCGCGCGAAGCGCGCCCGAGCGTGAGGTGCGACCACGCGTGAGGCGGGCTCGTGATACGGGGCGGCTCGTGATATGGGGCGGCTCGTGATACGGGGCGGCTCGTGATACGGGGCGGCTCGTGATACGGGGCGGGATCCTACGGGATCCCGCCCCGTTGCTATGCCCAGCTTTCCCGCCGTCGGTGACCCACCCCGCTATCGGCTCCCCACGGCACTGTTACACCCGCCTCCCCCACAAAAGTCGCACGTAATTTAATCTGGTCACTTTTTGAGATAGCTAGAAAACGTTGCAATTCCAACGATGCTATTTCATACTTTTAAGTAGCCGCGGGGGAATTACGTGCGACATTGGTGGGAAACCATCATGTGTCGCGATCTGGCTTCCCGGCATTACAAGCACGACTAGAATCCAGCCGAACCTAGCGAGAACCTAGAGCAAAAAAGCCACCAAAACCCTCCACACGACGTAGCCACCTACTTATACTTAAGTATGGAACGCATAGCGAAAGGCTCCCTCCTCGTGAGGGTTGGCGCTGCCCTGAGCACCCTTGTCATTCTCGGCGTATCAGGACTGGCGTACCTATTGGTCGCCGACGTGTACGACATGTATCCGCAGCTCGCGTATCGCGCTATTTTTTAAGTCCTCGGCGCGCTCATCCCACTCCCGCTCGCATTCTTCTTCGGTCTTGTCACAGTGCGCCACACGCTGTCACTACACCGGCTGATGGCGAGCGCAGCGAGATGCATGTGGGGCTTCTTCGGGCTCTTCCTGCTCACCTGGCTACTTGAGGGACTCCTCATCGGAGAGGCTCCCGGCCCCTTCATGTACGTGTGTGTCGGCACTCTCATCCTGTCGGCAACAATCGCGCGCCTCCTCACGCTCGGCGCACGCGCCGCGAAATCCTCATAGGGCCAGGTCGGGCTTCGAGATCGACCACTCCGAGCGAAGCTCGCGTGTGGCGATCTCGCGGGCGGGACGCCGCCCACCGGCACACACAGAGGCCAGGCCCAACAAGGCAGGCCACGCGGCGGCCGGAGATCTGTCGGGGCAACGAACAACACGAAGCCGCCCGGCCCCACAGGGACCGGGCGGCTCACACGTCAGGCCGCTAGGCGACCATCAGCGAAGGGTTCAGCGCATCTGGGTGCCAGTGGCGCCCAGGCGCTCGCAGGCCTCGACGACGCGCGCGGCCATGCCGGCCTCGGCCGACTTGCCCCACGTACGCGGGTCGTACTGCTTCTTCACGCCGACCTCGCCGTCGATCTTAAGGACACCGTCGTAGTTGCGCATCATGTGGTCAACGACCGGGCGGGTGAACGCGTACTGCGTGTCGGTGTCGACGTTCATCTTGATGACGCCGTTGGCGACAGCGGTGGCGATCTCCTCGGCGGTGGAGCCGGAGCCGCCGTGCATGACCAGGTCGAAGGGACGGTGGTCGAGACCGAAGTGCTCAGCGACCTCCTTCTGGATGGTGCCGAGCAGCTCGGGACGCAGCTTCACGTGGCCGGGCTTGTAGGCGCCGTGCACGTTGCCGAAGGTCAGAGCGGTGATGTAGCGGCCGTTCTCACCCAGGCCCAGGGCCTCAACGGTCTTGATGCCGTCTGCGGTGGAGGTGTAGAGCTTCTCGTTGATCTCGCCAACGACGCCGTCTTCCTCGCCGCCGACCGCGCCGACCTCGATCTCGAGGATGGTGTTGGCCTTGACGGACTTGGCCAGCAGTTCCTTCGCGATCTCCAGGTTCTCGTCGAGCGGAATCGCGGAGCCGTCCCACATGTGGGACTGGAAGGTGGGGAGCTTGCCTTCGGCGACCTGGCCGGCCTCGATCTCGAGGAGGGGACGGACCCAGGAGTCGAGGTTCTGCTTGGCGCAGTGGTCAGTGTGCAGGGCCACGGTGATGCCGTAGTTCTTTGCAACCTCGTAGGCGTAGGCAGCGAGGGCCAGCGAGCCGGTGACGCGGTTCTTGATGGTGGAGCCGGAGCCGTACTCGGCGCCGCCGACGGAGATCTGGATGATGCCGTCGGACTCGGCCTCGGCGAAGCCCTGGAGGGCGGCGGTGATGGTCTGGGACGAGGTCACGTTAATCGCGGGGTAGGCGAACTTGCCATCCCGTGCGCGATTCAGCATCTCTGCGTAGACCTCAGGGGTTGCGATAGGCACTTGGAGCCTCCTAATCGAGCGACAGTTTTGTCGAGATTGATTGTCTCACATTTTGCAAGAGTGGGAAGGGGATGGAAGTCCCGTTCGGACAGGGGCTTTTCTTCCCACGGTAGCGTGTGGTAGGCGTATCGCCGGGCCGAACTCTCGCGCGCTCCCCGGACGGTCGTGTGCTCGTTTGACGAGGCGTGGGCCGCGCCTCCGGGAGCGGGCCGCCAGGCGGGTGGCTGGTTTAAGCGTGGGAAGGAGCGGCGAGGCGCGAAGCGTGCGCCCACATGACGATGGCGGCGGCGTGGCCGACGTTCATGGAGCGCGTCGAGCCGCGCTGAGTGATGGCCACGACGACATCGCACGCGGCACGCATGTCCATGCTCAGGCCCGAGGCCTCGGAGCCGAAGACGAGGCACGCGCGCTCGGGCAGGACCGCGGTTTCCAGGGCTATGGAACCCTCGACGTTGTCGACGCCGACGAGGGTGAGGCCCTCCCGCGCACAGTGCTCGACGAGTTCGCTCACTTCACCACGGTGATCCACCGGCAGGTAGCGGTCGGTGACCATTGCGCCGCGGCGGTTCCAGCGCCGACGCCCCACGACGTGCACGCGCCGAGCGCCCAGCGCGTTCGCCGTGCGCACGATGGATCCGATGTTGAAGTCGTGGTCCAGGTTTTCCACGGCGACCTCGAAGGGCAGGGAACGGGCGGCCACATCCGCGCGGATCGCCTCCATCGTCCAATAGCGGTACCGGTCTTCGACGTTGCGCCGATCCCCCATCCGCAGGAGCTCGGGGTCGTAGCGCTCCCCCACCGGCCAGGCGGCCTCGCCTCCGGGCCACGGCCCGACCCCCACCTGCCCGCGGGAGGGGGTCCCGGCCTCGTCCGCCGGCGCTGCGCCGACGGGGGCGCCCTGACGCGCGATGTCACACCCGTTTTCGAAGTCGTTCACGAATCCCACCCTAGCGGGAACGTAGAATGGTGGCATGAATCCGCTGATGAACGAAGAAACAGCATTGAGCGAACTGCCGCCGGTGAGCGCATGGCTCTCCGACATGGACGGTGTCCTGGTCAAGGAAAACCGCGCTCTGCCCGGCGCGAATGAATTCCTGGCAGCCCTGCGTGCCAACAACATCCCCTTCCTGGTCCTCACCAATAACTCGGTGTTCACCAACCGCGACCTGTCCGCCCGCCTGGCGAACTCGGGCTTGGACATCCCCGAGGAAAACATTTGGACGTCCGCGAACGCCACGGCCGCGTTCCTCCAGCAGCAGTCTCCAGGCTCGACGGCCTATGTGATCGGCGAGGCGGGCCTGACCACCGCGATCCACTCCGCCGGGTACGTGATGACGGAAACGGACCCGGAGTTCGTGGTGCTCGGCGAGGTTCGCTACTACGATTTTCATGCCTTGACTCACGCGATTCGTCTCATTGAGGGTGGCGCGAAGTTCATTGCGACGAACCCGGACGTGTCCGGCCCCTCCGACGAGGGAACCCTGCCCGCGTGCGGCGCGATCGCCGCGATGATCACGGCGGCCACCGGCAAGCAGCCTTATTTCGTTGGCAAGCCGAACCCGGTCATGATCCGCGCCGGCTTGAACAAGATCGGCGCCCATTCGGAGCGGGCCGCGATGGTCGGCGACCGCATGGACACGGACGTGCGCGCCGGCGTCGAGGCGGGTCTGCGCACGCACCTGGTCCTGTCGGGTTCCACGGCCCGCGAGGACGTTAGCAACTACCCGTTCCGCCCCTTCGGTATTCACGAGGGTATCGGCGATCTCGTTGAGTTCGTCGAGGCGGCCCGCTGACCCCCGTCACGTAAAGGAAACATCATGACCAACGATTCCCACAAGGCGCGCCTGGCGGCGCTCGTCCAGGAGCTGTCCGTCATCCACGAGAAGGTCACCCTGGCGTCGGGCCGCGAGTCCGACTTCTACGTCGACATGCGCCGCTCGACGCTGCACCACGAGGCGGCTCCCCTCATTGGCCACGTCATGCTGGACCTCCTGGAAGAGGCTGGCTTCGCGGTGGGCGAGGAGTACGTGGCCGTGGGCGGCCTGACGATGGGCGCGGACCCGGTGGCCACCGCGATGCTGCATGCCGCCGCCTCGCGAGGCCTGGACCTGGACGCCTTCGTCGTGCGTAAGGCGGCGAAGGATCACGGCATGAAGCGTCGCATCGAGGGTCCGGACGTCGTGGGCAAGAACGTCGTCGTCCTGGAGGACACGTCCACGACCGGCGGTTCCCCGCTGGAGGCGGCGCTCGCCCTGCGTGAGGCGGGCGCGAACGTGGTGGCTGTGGCCGTGATCGTGGACCGCGCGACTGGGGCGAAGGAACGCATCGAGGCCGAGGGCTTCCCGTACTTCTACGCGCTGGGCCTGGAGGATATTGGCTTGGCCTGATTGTCCCCTACGGATTGACGAGGCCGGGGCTGGGTTCTGCGAGGACCTGGCCTCGGCCTCGTCTGTGCTTGTGCGCCCTCACATGTGTGGGACGGCGCGCATGGCGCGCGCGGTCACCCAGCGTGGGGCGAGCTTCATGGCGCCCATGGCGACCTTGTAGGGAAGGGTCGGGGTGACCTGGACGCGGCCCGCGCGCACGGCGCCCAGGGCTTCGGTGACAACCTGTTCGGGGTTGGCCATCAGCCACGAAGGTGTTGAGGACATGTCGACTCCGGCGCGCTCGAAGAAGGGCGTGCGCACGGGGCCTGGGCACACGACGGTGGCGGTGATGCCGGAGCCTGTCAGCTCGGCGGCGAGGCCCTCGGTGAAGGCGACGACCCAGGCCTTGTGGGCGGAGTAGGTGCCCGCACCCGTGCGCGAGGCGACTGAGCCGACGTTGAGTATGGCGCCGCGCCCGCGCGATCGCATGGAGATACCAGCGTGGTGGGCCAACGTCATGACGGCGCGGACCATGACGTTCAGGCCGTTGATTTCGCTCTCGAGGCTGTTGTCCAGGAACGCGGTTCCCAACCCGAATCCGGCGTTGTTGACGAGGAGGTCGACGGGCGCCAGGTCCGGCTTGTCGCGGTCGGCGGGGCCTCCCACGTCGAGGCGGGCGGCGACGCGGGCGCACCCATCCTCGGTGGACAGGTCGGCGGCGATGACCTCGGCGCGCACGCCGGCGACGTTCGTGAGCGAGTCCGCGAGCGCGCGCAGGGCGTCTTCGCGGCGCGCAACGAGGACCAGGTCGTGGCCTGCGGCGGCCAGCTGCCAACAGAATTCTTCACCAATGCCGGAGGTCGCTCCGGTGACCAGCGCTGTTCCCATGGGGGAAGTGTAGCGCCGCGTGGTTCGGGCAGCACAAGGCCGGGGCGCGCTCACGCGGTGTCTCGCGAGTGCGCCCCGGCTCATCGTGTCAACGGGTTCGGATCAGGAATCCGGCTCCGCCTCCGGCGAGCGCGGCCGGGATGACGAGGAGAAGCAGCCAGTAGGGGCTCCATCCTGCCGATCGGCCGGACTCGGCCGATGTGGCGACGGGCAGCGCCGCGGCGGCCGAGTCGTTCGAGCCGTAGGCGGTGGCCTCGGGTGCAGCGCTCTGGGGGTTCTCACCGCTTTGGGCGCCGCTGCCCGCAACCGCAGAGAGGCTGGGCGTGGCCGCCGGCGCGGCCTTGGGGGCGCTCACCGGGCTGCCTCCCGACGACGCTGTCGGCGCGGAGCCGGAGCCGGACGTCGTCGCGGTCCCTCCCGCGGAGCGAACGACGCCGCCGCCAGTCGTACCAGTGGGAGCAAGCCTGCTCAGGGTCTTGCCCTGCGCACCGTTCGGCGCGGGTGAGGCACCCGGGGTCGTGCGTGCGCCGGGCGCGGGGTCATCGCTCGACGCGGGCGCGGGGTCAACGCTCGGCGCGGGGTCCGGGGAGGGCTCCGGGCTGGGCGCGGGTTCCGGCGTGGGCGTGGGCCCCGGTGAGGGCCCGGGCGTGGGCGTGGGCCCCGGTGAGGGCCCGGGCGTGGGCGTGGGCCCCGGTGAGGGCGCGGGCGCCGGGTTATCTCCGGGGGCGGGGTCGGGCTGCTCGTGGTGTCCGCCGCGCACGATCACGGTGAATGCCTGCGGCTCGGCCAGGACGCGTTCGCCGCTGCGGCCCCCCACCTCGATGCGGTAGGTGCCGGGCGCGGAGAATACCCAGTTGCCGTGCATGTGGGTGGCCTCGGTCGTGTGGACCACGCCGTCACCCTTGGTGGAGTCGAAGTGGACGGTTGCGCCCGCGCCGAAGGTGCCGCCCTGGAAGAATGCGACGCGCGCGCCGGCGGGGGCCTGCGCGAGGTGCAGGGTCAGGTCGGCGCCCTCGGGCAGGGCCGCGTAGTCGATGCCCTCAGTGGACAGGCCGGGCCACACGATGTCGCTGTTTTGCGTCTCGGGCAGCACGTAGGTGGCGGCACCCACCGGTCCGAGCACGTCGTAGCTCGCGTCCGACAGGGACGCGGGGCGCACGAAGCGCGCGTTGGGGGCGACAGCGAGGGTGGTCGATCCCAGGGTGCGCAGCACGGAGGTTCGCGCGGCCGTCAGGGAGTCGTCCTTGACGGCGAGCCCGTAGGTGGTTCCGTTCTCACCGGTCGCCTGGGTTAGGCGCACGTCCAGGTGGCCTCGCGCGATCTGGACGGGGTCGGAGAGCAGGGACGAGGCCGGGGCCGGGGCTTCCTCGTCCCCGTGGCCGGGCACGGGGCTGGGATCGGGCGTGGGCGCCGGTTCGGGCTCCTCGGGGGCGGCGGCTCCGTCGCGCAGGTTGAGCATGGCGGTGAGGCCGACGTGGTCGCCGACGGTGACGTCGGAGGCGTCGGCGACGGTCATGATGGCGTCGGAGAGCGGGTGGGGGCGCAGGGTGACGCGCATGTACATGGGGTCGGACTGGCACACGCCGAGGTCCTGCGGCTTCGTATCTATTCCGCCCGCTCCGAGGGTGCCTTCCATGGAGCACCAGGGGCTGAAGTCGTACTTGGACTCGAGGAATTCGATCTTGTAGGTGGCGCGCAGGGTCGGGTCTGCCGCGCGCACGGTGGCCGTGTACTGGTCGGTCGTGCCGGGAACGAGGTCGTAGGAGACGTCGACGCGCCGCGAGGAGACGGGCAGGTGGTCGGGGTTCCACACGGGCGCAGGATCCGGGTTGGAGGGGCCTAGGATCGTGTCGCCTCCGCCAACCGTCACGGGCTCGGTGTCCTTTTGAGAGTACTGGGCGGGCTGGGAGATCCAGCGTGCCGAGGCGGAGTCTCCGGGGATGTAGATCGCCTGGACCGCGGCTGCGTCGGCGCCCAGGAGCTCGGAGACGGTCGCGCGGCCGCCTTCGACGACGGCCTCGGTCAGGAAGTAGCCGTTGACGGTGATCCATGCGCGCCCGCTATCGGTGGCGACGCCCGTGTCGATCGTGATGTCGGTGAGGTGGTTGTCGCCGGGGTGGGCGCGCTCCGCGTGGTGAGACAGGGTGAGCGTCGGGGCGGCGGCGTTGCCGTCCGCGCGCTCGGCGCGGGCGGAGTTGTAGGCGGCCTCGATGTCCTTAATGGTGCCGTCGGCGGGGTTCGCGCCGCCGACCTGCCAGACCAGCGGGGTGATCGGCGAGGAGTAGATAGCGGTGCCGTCGGCGCTGCGAGCGGTCATCTTGTAGTTCGCGACGTAGCGACCCGGCTGCGTGAAGGTCGTGTACAGGTGCGTGTGGCGGGGGTTGTAGACGCTGCGGTAGGCGGTGTCATGGCTGGAGAGGAAGCGGTTGACGCTGTCTCCGTTGTCGATGAACATCTCCATGCGTCCGGGCCCCTCGACGCTGATCAGGTCGAGGGTGTAGGTCTCGCCCTCGAACTTGTCGGTGTCGCCGATCTCGCCGGCGCCCAGGCCCGCCCAGATGGGCGTGTTGCCGGGGCCGGGGTTCTGGGGAGCGGCGCTGAGGACGGTGCCCTCGGCGCCGAGGAAGGACAGGTCGGGCCGGCCGGCGGGGACGACGAGCTGTGACTTGGCCTCGTCTTTGTCGCCGGTGCCGGTCCACGCCTTGGGGATCCACAGGGCGGTTTTCTCCATCGGCATGTTGATGGTGTTGAGCGAGAAGCTGTTGGTGTCGTCGTGCCAGACGGGGATGGGCGCATCGACGTGTTGTCCGGTGACGATCCATTCCTTGTCCTGGTCCGGGCCGGCCCACGCGGCGGCGGGGGTCAGGGCCAGGAAGAGAGCGAGCGCCGCTGTACTGATGCGTCGCAGGTATGACATTCGGGTGCCTTTTCTAGCTATGTTGCAAGTGAGAACCATTATCACTCTAAACAAGTGCGCGCACAACTCACACCACTCAGGCATGTTTCACGCATGTTTCACGCAGCCACTCCCCCGACCCACCGATAGGCTCACACCCATGAGATTCGCGACCTGGAACGTCAACTCCATCCGCACGCGCGTCGACCGCGTCATCGCCTTTCTTGAGCGCTCAGGCACAGACGTGCTGGCCATGCAGGAGATCAAGTGCCGCCCCGACCAGTTCCCCACCGAACCTTTCGAGGAGGCGGGCTACCACGTCGCCATCCACGGCATCAACCAGTGGAACGGCGTCGCCGTGGCCTCGCGCCTGCCGATCCTTACCATTCAGGACCACTTCCCCACCCAGCCCGCCTTCGGCGAACCGCCGGTCGTCGAGGCGCGCGCACTCGGCGTCACCATCGACACGACCGACGCCCTCCCCTCCCAGGACAGCCAGGCCTCGTCGATGACGATCTGGAGCCTGTACGTGCCCAACGGCCGCGAGCTCACCCACGCGCACTACGCCTACAAGCTCCAGTGGCTGGCCAACCTCGCGAAGCAGGGCCGCGGCTGGCTCGCCGACCCCGACGCGCGCATCGCCCTGGTCGGCGACTGGAACGTCGCTCCCCTGGACGAGGACGTGTGGGACATGAGCGTCTTCGAAGGCTCCACCCACGTCTCCGCCCCCGAGCGCGAGGCCTTCGCCGCCTTCGCCGCGGACGGCTGGGTCGAGGTCACGCGAGAGCGCGTCACGAACTACACCTACTGGGACTACCAGAAGCTGCGCTTCCCGAAAAACCAGGGGATGCGCATCGACTTCGTCTACTGTTCACCCGCCCTCGCGGCTCGCGTGAGCGGCGCCGCGATCGACCGCGACGAACGCAAGGGCAAGGGCGCCTCCGACCACGTGCCCGTCATCATCGACGTCGACTAAGAGAGGCGACGAGGCCGGAACTCACTCTCGCACGCAGGCAAGGGTCAGGGCCGCGGTGCTGGAACGCAACTAAGTAAGACCCGCTTACGCGCGTCACCACAACACTCAGGATCGTTCGCGCGCAAAAGCCAACAGAGAGGCGTTGAGGCTGGCCCAGTTGTCGTGATGCCACGGGCCGAAAGGTTGCGCGCCGACGAAGACCGCACTCGCGCCTAGGTCCGGGTCCGCCCACACAAAAGACCCTGACTGTCCGAAATGCCCGATCGTTCGCTCCGAGGCATCGGGAGCGGTCCAGTGCGGCGACTTCTCCCCGCGAATCTCCAATCCCAAGCCCCACGGGCACGGAGCGAAGCGCCCGTAGCCAGGAACGACGCCCGCGAGGGCAGGAAACTGGGAAAGCCCGGCGAGAGCAGCCAGCGGAGCGCTCACCAGGGTCGGGCGCGCCAGCTCCGCGCCGAAAAGACTCAGGTCGCCCGCCGACGCGACACCAGCGTGCGCGGGACTGCCCGGAATATCTGCCGTCGTCATGCCGAGCGGCTCGAAGACGCTGCGCCGCACCCACTGCGCGACACCCATGCCGGTCGCCCCGGCCAGGACCTCGCCGAGGACGTCGAAACCCTCGTTGGAATAGATCCGGCGTTTGCCCGGCGCTGCAACGGGGCGACGCCCCTCGAAGGGCAAGCCCGAGGCATGGGCGAGCAGGTGACGAATGGTTGCTCCTTCGGGACCGGCCGGATCATCAAGGCCGATGAGTCCCCGCTCAACGGCGACGAGGGCAGACCACGCGACGATCGGTTTAGTGACAGAGGCGAGAGGAAAGACACGATCAACGTCGCCGTGAGAATAGAGAACGCCGCCCTCGACACGAAGGACGAGGGCGACGTCGAATGACGGTAGAGGGCCAATCACGCGGTGGCCACCGGAGCGGGCGCGGATTCTGCTGCCGCCGTCGTCTTCTCGCTGATCTTACGCAGCGTGCGCGCGTAGACTTCAGCGACTTCCTCGGGAACGGATGCGCCGAGCTGCAGCACGTAGTGCGCGGGCAGGTGCAGAAGCTGAACGCACACGGCTAAGAAGTCCGCAACAAACTCGCGGGCGTCGATGGGCTCGTCGTTGTAGCGAGCCGACACGACCGAGCCATACCAGTAGCGGATCAGGATCTTTGCGAGCGTACGGGGGGTAGTACCGATGTCGGCACCCTCCTCGTCGACGAAGCTCTGGATCATGACGGTCAGAGCTTCCTCCATCTGCTGAGTCCGGAACTTGTAGTGGATATGCGCAGGATGGGCCTCCGACGAGGACTCCGCCCACAGCACGCAGTCCAGGGCGATGGCCGCGTCCGCGCCAGGCTTCATGGCGAAACGCATCTCGCCTACAGCCCAGTCGACGAACGAACCAGCGGTGATGCCGCCTTCGTCGAATCCGCCCTCTACTTCGTCGTTAATGGTCACGTCAAAGAGCGCGTTCATTTCCTCGTGGCGCTGAATCGCGCTACGCAGGATCGCTTCCTTCGACGGGAAGTGATAGACGACGGCGGGGTGCGAAATACCGACTCGACGACCGAGGTCACGCAGAGAGAAGCCGTTATAGCCTCGCTCTGCGATCAGGACCATCGCTGCCGAGAGGATGGATTCACGCGTTGCCTGTCCGACAGAATAGGCTCCACGGGCCTTCCTCTGGGTTGTCATATCATCTCCTGCTGTTGCGGGCCTCACATACCGAGAGTCCGAAATACACACTGGTATTTAGTGTAGCGCGCAATGTCAGGGTTTACCAACATTCATGACAAGGCCATCAATCGTGTCGTTAATGTCAACTGTCACATTCTGCCCATCCTGGACATGCCCACCCAGCAGAAGAACGGCCAGACGATCGCCGATCTCACGCTGAATCAAGCGGCGAAGCGGTCGCGCACCGAAGGCCGGATCATAGCCCACACGCGCTAGCCAGCCGCGAGCAGGTTCACTAACTGTCAAGTTAATTCGACGATCGGTAAGACGCTTTTGGAGCGAAGCAACCAGCAGGTCAACGATCTCTCCAAGATTTTCGCGGGTCAGGGCGTCAAACATGACGGTCTCATCCAACCTATTGAGGAACTCGGGTCGGAAACTGGCCCGCACGACCGACATGACCGCATCTTTCTTCCCCTCCGCCGTCAAATCAGGGTCCGCAAGATATTGCGAACCAAGATTAGACGTCAAAATCAGAATCGTGTTGCGGAAGTCGACCGTTCGCCCCTGCCCATCAGTGAGACGCCCATCATCGAGGACTTGCAGGAGGATGTCGAAAATCTCAGGGTCAGCTTTCTCCACCTCATCCAGCAGAACCACGGAATAAGGACGGCGACGCACGGCTTCAGTCAGCTGACCACCCTGCTCGTAACCCACGTATCCCGGAGGAGCTCCGACCAGGCGCGCAACCGAATGCTTCTCCGAGTACTCAGACATGTCGATACGCACCATAGCGCGCTCATCATCAAAGAGAAACTCTGCGAGAGACTTGGCCAGCTCCGTCTTACCCACGCCCGTAGGACCCAGGAACAGGAAGGAACCGGTGGGACGATTCGGATCAGACAGGCCCGCACGCGAGCGACGCACGGCATCAGACACTGCTCGCACGGCATCTTTTTGCCCAATGAGCCGCTTACCCAGTTCACTCTCCATGTGCAAGAGCTTCTCCGTCTCGGTCTGGAGCAGCTTACCCGTCGGGATTCCCGTCCACGCTTCGATCACCTCGGCGATCTCGGTGGGGCCAACCTTCTCAGCGATCATCGGCTCATCAGTGGAGACCGCCTCCTGCGATGCGACCCGAGCCTCCTCCTGCGCAATCTGGCGCTCGACGGCAGGAATCTCGCCGTTCTGCAGGCGACCGGCTTCCTCCCAGCGCCCCTCGCGCACGGCGAGTTCGAGCTGAGTGCGCAGCGTATCGAGCTGGACACGCAGATCACCCACACGGTTATGGCCTGCCTTCTCGGCCTCCCACCGGGCAGTAAGGGCACGCAGCTGCTCCTCGCGGTCCGCCAGGTCCGCGCGCAGCTTGCTCAAGCGATCCTGGGTCGCCTCGTCGAGGCTCTCCGGGTCGGACTCAGTCAGGTAGGACTCCTCCATGCGCAGGCGATCCACGCTGCGGCGCAGCTCGTCGATCTCCACCGGGGAGGAGTCGAGCTCCATGCGCAGACGCGAGGCGGCCTCGTCAATCAGGTCGATGGCCTTGTCGGGCAGCTGACGACCCGTGATGTAACGATTCGACAGGGTCGCGGCAGCCACGAGCGCACCATCGGAAATGGTCACCTTGTGGTGGGCCTCATACTTGGGGGCGATGCCACGGAGGATGGCGACCGTATCCTCGACCGAGGGCTCACCGACGAAAACCTGCTGGAAGCGGCGCTCCAGCGCCGGATCCTTCTCGATATTCTCGCGATATTCGTCGAGCGTGGTCGCACCCACCATGCGCAGCTCGCCGCGCGCAAGCATAGGCTTGAGCATATTGCCCGCATCCATGGCACCCTCGGAACCACCGCCCGCACCAACGACCGTGTGCAGCTCATCGATGAAGGTAATGACCTGCCCATCCGAACGCGCAATCTCAGCGAGGACCGCCTTCAGGCGCTCCTCGAACTCGCCGCGATACTTGGCTCCGGCGACCATCGAGGACACATCCAGGGAGATCAGACGCTTATCACGCAGGGATTCGGGGACATCGCCCGCGACGATACGCTGTGCCAGCCCTTCGACGACGGCGGTCTTACCGACACCGGGTTCGCCGATGAGGACCGGGTTATTCTTCGTGCGCCTCGACAAGACCTGGACGACGCGTCGAATCTCGTTGTCTCGACCGATGACCGGGTCGAGCTTGCCCTCGCGCGCCACCTCGGTCAGGTCGCGGCCATACTTCGCCAAGGCCTCGAACGAACCCTCGGGATCAGCCGAGGTAATCGGGTCAGGACGCAGCTGGGCGAGCGCCTGCGTGAGCGCATCGGCCGACGCGCCACCCTGGGTCAGGATTCGACCAGCCTCGGTGTCCGAGGCGGCCAGAGCGATGAGCAGGTGCTCAGTCGAGACGTACTGGTCACCCCCCTTATCCGCAAGCTGTTCGGCTTCCTGGACAGCGCTGAGCAACGCACGCGAGGCCTGGGCGGAGCCAGCGGATACCCCCTGGGTACTCGGAAGGGCTACCAGGGCATTTCGTGTGCGCGCGCCAATCATGCGCGCATCCGCACCCACGGCCTCGAGCAAGGACAGAGCAATGCCCTCGCGCTGCTCAATGAGAGCCTCAAGCAGGTGAATGGGTTCAACCTGCGGATTACCGGCCGCCGACGCGGCCTGGAGCGCCGAAGCAACGGCTTCGTGCGCTTTCGTTGTCATCTCATGTGCCATGAGATCATTCCTCCAAATGGTTCGCAATTGTCGCGTCGACGATTCCCGACGCTTCTAAGGGACATAACGAACCCAAAGTTGAGTCTATTCCACTCAACTTCAAGATGAGAAACGACGCCGCGACTCAGTTCTCAGGAAGCCACGCAGGACCATCAAAACCGCGCTGATGCCCACCCGACGGACCCGAATCCTGCCCATCCTCAACCCCATAACGCTCCGCGAGCGCACGGAAAAGTTGCAACGTCGTCGCCAGCGCACACATCACCTGCTGCACCAGCTGCGCATCCGTCGCCCCATACTCGTAATCACCATTGACCTCAGCAACCACGCGATCACCCTCAAGCTGCTCTGCCACGTAAGCCTTGGGCCACAGGAATTCCCCGTGCCACGCCTGGAGGAAATCGCGCAAATCATCCCCATACTCCAGAGGGATAAGCTGCTTCATGAACGCAACAATCGACAAAACCTCACGCGAATCACCGAGGAAACGGAAGCAGAACAGGTGCCCCTCCCACAGGCCGCACAAGTCGCCGTCATTGTCAATGCGCCATGCCCAACCTTCAGAGTCGAAAAGCAACCCCAGACGCTCTTGCGTGATGGGACGAACCATATCGAAGCGATTGGCTTCGAACTCCGAATTACCCGTTGCGATTCCTTCCACCGTCGCTGCGTTGCTATCCTCCCATTGTTCCACATCGGAAGGCACACCGTCCGTCGGTTCGGCGCGGCGAGGCGACTCCTCGCCGTCGGCTCCACCGTCGGCATCCGCCCGCCATAGCCAGCCCATGATGACTCACCTACTCGTCTCTCTCATCCTTGACGCGCCACTGCATCACAACTTCGGAGACGTGAGCGCGTCGACCGTCCCGACACGTGAGCTTTATACGCACATCCATCGGCCGCCTCCTCGCTCGCCACATCATGCCACCAGCGTGTGTATCGCCACACCCTCACAGTAGCGCAGAATCCGCGAAATACCAATGGCCACGCAGTCTCACATGCATCGCTACCCTTATCCCCCAGGAGCACCCCACAACTATCGCCGCAGCTCACCGCTATGACACAGAGACATTCTCAAATAGTTGTCTAGTGCATCACATTTTGTTGCACCTCTTGCACGCCGCATACTTTTGGGCTATTTAGACCGCCGATCATTCTCCGGTGGGCCGTAGTAACCACGCACCCCACGGGCACCCCCAACACCATTCAACGGAACTCTCCCGGACGGAGGAACCAGGCCGCCAGGCACCACCCCAGGCACCACCCGAGGAACCAGGCCGCCAGGCACCACCCCAGGCACCACCGGTCCCCACGGCGCCATCGGCACAGGGGGAAGCGGCAGCACCGCCGCACTGCGTGCGACCAGCCATCGTAGGAGCCGCTCAGCGGGTCCCCGCGTGTGACCCATACCGTCGGATACCACGCAGCCAACACCAATGACGGCCCACACGGCCAACGCAATGAGCGCTGAGACCACCACACCCACCGATCGCACACCCGCCAAACCCAGGCACGCAAAGACAGCGACGAAGAGCAACGTCTGAGCAAGGTAGGCGGTCATGGAACGGCGGCCAATGGCACTCAAAAAAGAACGAACGACGCCCAGCTCCTCAGCTGGCGAGCTGCCCGACATCATCGACAAACCACAGTCCACGCGCGGACCACCGCCCAAAAGCGCCAGAAGGGCCAGCCACCCACAGGCTCCAGCAACACCGCAGGCATGAAAGAGCGGGAACGTCCAGCCAGCACCACCCACATGAGCCCAATCGAGCTCACCAAGCGCGTACGGCACAGCTCCCAACGCGCCAACAGCCAAGCCACCACACGCGAAGATCCCAAGCGCGCATCCATGGCGATGAGGATCCTGTAAGGCTCCCCACCGTTGAAGGGCAACACCGATCATGACACACGGGATGACAAGAGCAGTAAAGGCAGCGAACGGCGTCGCAAACAGCCACACACCGAACGACATCGCAGGATAAGTCGCACCCACAGACATCGGACTGTGATACTCGAGCGACATGGGCCGGCCCCCCGCCCCGTACCCGATCGAAGCCATGGATAACAAACTCAACGCCGCAAACGATACTGCGACCACCACGCGCGGCCACACGCGCGTCATGACGATGACCTCCGCGAAAACCACCGCGACGAGGCCATACGTTCCAATAATGTCACCCTGAAAAACGAGAGAATGCACTCCACCAATAGCCAGCATCCACCAGCCGCGTCTCCGAATTAAACGCGACGCCGCACATCGAGCGCGACGCTCCACGGCCTCGCCAAAAAACTGCCACTGCGCGGGATTCCAGCCGGCGCTCAACTCGGCGGGCAGCGCGCCCAAGGCGACGCGCCGCTCGCGTTCGATCGTGCGCTTAGCCATGATCGCCATACCGAAGCCGAAGAGTATCGAAAAGAGCGGATAGGCACGGCGGTCGACGAACATGGAACGCAGCAGGAACCACCACTGATCAACATCCGTCATGGCAGCAAGCGCCGCCCGCCCCGCCTCGGGATGGTCAGGGAAGAAACGCACCCAGAACGGCACGTTCGCCAATGCAATAAGAGCCAGCATGAAACCGCGCGCAACGTCGGGGGCGGGGTAGCGTACCTGGCGCTGGCCAGTGAAGGACAGGGAAGACAAACAGACTCCTTTCACGGTGCAAACCCGGAGCGTCAGGGGGCGAAAAAGGGGCGAGGCCGGAGCAGTTTCCGGGACACGCCCCCTCCACGAGTCACTCGCTCAGCGGTAGACAGACATCATCGCCTGCTGGGTGAGTTCACGCCGCTTCCGGTTCACCCGTACCAGGAGAACAATTCCGACGATCATCACAATCAGACCAATCACACCAACGACGGTCGCCCACACGAAAGGCACGATAAAGGCCATACCCGCCTCATCAGGCGACATACCGAGTCCCACGACCTGCGCACCGGACGACAGACCATCACACGAGAGGTGATAGTTTCCAGGCGAAATACCCGTAATCGAGAAAATACTGCTATCGCCCTGATAGGCATTCATCACATAACCAGCACCGTTCGCGTCGGTGAGGGAGCACGAATTGGCCAGACCATCTGTGATCAAGACCGTAAAGTTACCTCCCTCCGAGACGGACACAGTATCGCCGTTACGCAGTCCGCCGTCACTGCCGGCGAGCTGGTCAAAGGTTGAACCGAGACCCGCGATCAGCGTGACCACCAAGGTGATCGGTGCGATGACAAGCATTGCAACAATGCCAATAACCAACGTGGTAATACCGGGGGCACGGCTGGGCATAGGGGGAAGTTCCACAATGGGTGACCCGTAGCCTGCGCCAGGGGAACCGGCGTAGCCCTGGTCGGCTGCGCCCGGGTAGCCCTGGTCGGCTGCGCCCGGGTAGTCCTGGGGAACATCGACATTTTCGCCGTACTGGGGCCACGGCGTGTTCGCTCCACCCGACGATCCATAGGAGGACGGATTCGACATGTCAGTGCCTTCCTCGTGAGAATTTGTTTCAAGCATAACAACGCAACGAGCGCCCCGAATAACGTGTTGCGACGAACGAAGCGCCGACCTCCACACGTCAAAGCAACGGTCGAGGCCGGAGAAACGTTCCGGGTACGTCCTCGTCACCGGGTTCGAACTCGCCGCGAACGCGGCACGCGCCTATCGTAATTGCCTGCTACTGCCACGCACCGGTGTGTCCATGGTCGAGGGAGCAGCCTCACGCATATGCAGTAGGGACGCACTCCGAGTAGCGCACATTCGTAAGCTAGGACAACTGAACACCACTTAGGCGCTGCGCACGCAGCTGGGCCACGCCGGGAACCTCAAGGGGTTCCAGCGCTACGCCTGTCGCCCGCTCGAGCAGCAGGTCCGCCAGCTCGGGGTTGCGTGCCAGCGCCGGGCCGTGCATGTAGGTAGCAATGATAGACCCCTGAACGGCTCCGTCGTAAGCGACCTCAGCGGGTTCGCATCCCTGCGGCGTCCCATTACCCACGCCCGCGACGACACGCCCGAGGGGAGCCGCGTCGGGACCAAGAACGGTTCCACCGCCGTGGTTCTCGAAGCCGCTCAGCGGCTGGGTGAGTCCATCAACAAGCGGTAGGGTCACAAGTTCACCAATGGCGCGATGGCCTTGCGGCTGGGTCGTAATGTCCAGAACTCCCATGCCAGGCACGCGAACGCCGCGCGCATCCTCGTACCAGTGGCCGAGGACCTGCAGCGACGCGCAAATCGCCAGAAGCGGACGCCCGGCATCGAGAGCACGAGCCAGGCCCGAAGTACCCCGGAATTTGTCGGCTGCAAGCGCCTGGGCAGTATCTTCGCCGCCACCCAGCGTGTAGATGTCGAGGCTATCAGGGATTTCTTCGGTCAAGCTGACGTGGACGACTTCAGCGTCAATGCCCCTCCTGCGGGCACGTTCGGCCAAGATCAGGGCGTTGCCCGTGTCCCCGTAGGTGCCCAACACCTCGGGCATGAGGACACCAATGTGCAGCGTGGATGCGCTCACCGCTTGCCTTCCTTTCGGTCGAGCAGGACCTTAAAGTCGCGCATTGCCGTGTAGTTGAGGAGGACTTCGACGCGCCCCGGCTCACAGCGCGCCAGAGCATCCATCGGTAGGTCCACGAGGTCGCAGTGAATGCCCGCGTACTCGAGGCGGACGGCCAAGTCGGCCCCGCGCTCGCCACAGGCGATGACGCGGCGACCGGGCCGGTTGACACCGGAGAAGTCAACGTCCCACAGCCAGGACAGGTCCTGCCCATCGGGCACCTGCCCGTTGACGCCAATGACGACCTGGGCGACCCTCGGATCAATCATGGTCATCGCTTCCTGCCAGCCCGCGGGATTTTTCGCGAGCATCAAACGGGCGCTCCGACCATTCACGTCGTGAACCGAATAGCGGCCCGCGACCTCGGTAACACGACTGACGGCCTGCGCGGCCACCGCGGGGTCGATACCCATTGCGACCGCAGCAGCGACTGCCTGCGCCGCGTTGCCGAGATTCGCTCGACCGGGAAGCAACAGGTTGAGGGGGACGTTCACTCCGCCCGGTCCGTGCAAAGTTGCTCGCGGGCCGTCGGGGGCCAGGTCAACGTCGGTAAGCCACCAGTGGGGCTGGGGCCGACTCTTCAATGCGGGAAGCTCTTCATCGGCGAAGGCAGGGATCAGGTGCCAGTCCTCACCGTTGCGCACGACGCGCCCTCCGCGCGGGTAGGCCGCCGAGTCACCACCCCACCCCGCGCCGGCGGCGACCCACACGACGCGGGGGTTATCCGCGGCTGCGGAGACGATGAGCGGGTCATCGCAGTTAGCGACGACGACGGCGTCCGGATGGGCCGACGAACCCTCACGAAGGCGCTTTTCCACCGAGCCGATCTCACCGACGCGATCAAGCTGGTCGCGCGAGAGATTCAGGTAGACGAAAACGTCGGGCTTTACATCAGCGGCGACCGTCGGCACATGCATTTCGTCGACCTCGAGGGCAGCGCGAGAGGCATCCTTTCCCCGCATGAGCGCAGTGATGACGCCTGATGTCATGTTGTCGCCGTTGATATTGGAGGCAACAGGACCAGCACTCTCCAAAGCGGCACGCACCATGCGCGTCGTCGTGGACTTGCCGTTCGTGCCGGTGACGATAACGGATGAGAAGGGAGCTGCCAGCTCAGCGAGGAAGCGCGGGGAGATGCGCAGCGCGACCTCCCCGCCGATCATGCCGCCGGAGCCTCGTCCGAGGGCGCGGGAGGCAAAGCGGGCGGCGCCACCAGCCGCGTTGGCCACACGGGAGCGCACCGAGAGGTGATGCGATGATGTCGTCATGCATCAAGGTTAGCGCGTGCGCGGACGTGTCTGCGCCTTCGGAAGGTGCCCACTCCTTGCCCTGAGATGATGCGCACGTGAGAGTGGGCGACGCGATGATCGCCCCGACACGCCGAATGCGGGATGACCTGCACTAATAGTGCTGCATTGCATATTGGCGTTACCCACGCCATGTCACTGTGATGACATCGATATGTCTCAACGGTCAATACTGACGCCGGCGCCGCAGACGCCCGAGAGCGCTTCCCTTCAAATTCTGCGTTTTTTCAAGGAAAAATGCACTTACTAGCCAAAGCCGCAGGTCAGCGGCCATTTCGTGAAAAATGTCGTCAACGAGACGCACACTATTTTCAGGTGGGGTGCACATTCGTTCAACACCCCAATCGAGCACATTATCGACTATCGAAACCAGCCGTGACCTGGTAAAACTGTCGTAGCAGGCGAGAGCCTGTCGCCTGTTCCAGGCTTCGATCAAGGATCCAGTGTGCCCCCGGATCCCTGATCGAATTACGCTGCGGGACTCATCCGGTGGATGGGTCCCGCAGCTCCTTGTTACCTCACTGTCGAGACGCCGTCACAGCTTCCACTGCGACTGCGACTGCGACTGCGAGCATATCCGTAGGGTTCCCCCGCGTCCATCTCACGCCACCTCCATCTCGGTGCGCCAATCTCCGTGCGCCAGCATCCGTGCCCACTCAATCCGCGCGTGGGTCCGATGACATGCACGTGGGTTCGACACCTCGCACGTGGGCCCTCTAATCCGCGCGTGGGCGGCGCCGCCCCGAGGCGCGACCTCACCACCATCAAATGGGGGGAATTGCGCTGCACGAGGACCCGTGCGTGACTTGCCTGCCGATGACATCGCCACCAAACGGGGGGAATTGCACCATTAGAGGCGCGACACGCCGACGACACGCCGACGGGAGGCTCCTAATGCTGCAAAACCCCCACCACTACCCCTGGCGTCATGCTCCCTCACTGGTGCAGGACTGCCCGACGGGGCGCCGATAAACACTGGAAGGACGTCGCCGACAGGACCCTGCTGCACGCGCGGCCAGCTCCCAGGCGACGCTTGTGGCCGATGAGGTGCAGTCCTCCCGATCGGACTTGATTTTCTCAACCAGGGCGCCCCTGTCGACGAGGTGGGCACGCCACCGCCCGCACCCACTGCGGCAGCGCCGCCCCGACGCGGGCGCGTCGGGGCGGCGGTTCAGCACTCAGGACACCGGCATTGCGTCGAGCCTCTCACCGGGAGATGATCGTCCCCTCGATAACGGCGCGAGCGCTTGCGCGCCCGGCAGGCCCAGGCTGCTTCGATCGTCCGGCAGGCCCGGGCAGCTCCGGGCGGTCGAATGGCCCGACCGCGAGCATCGCCGCGCGGGCACGGATCGGGTCCCACACGGTGAGCGGTCCGCCGGAGGACGAAGCAGGACGTTCCCACGGGCGTTGGCCTCGACGCAACGGCATGACCTGCCCGTCAGAAGAGGCTGCGAACACGCGGTTGCGGCGAGCTTCGGACGCTGCGACGGACTCGCGCAGGGTATCCCGCTCGGATTCGAGAGCCTCGACGCGGCGTTCAAGTTCAAGAATGCGACGGATCCCCGCCAGGTTGATGCCCTCCTCCTGGCTCATGCGTTGGACGTCACGTAGGCGTTGGACGTCGCGTTTCGTGTAGCGCCGACCTCGGCCCTTCGTGCGGGCGGGGATGACCAGGCCCAAGCGGTCGTATTGACGCAGGGTCTGGGGATGCATCCCCGCCAGCTCGGCCGCAACCGATATGACGAAGGTGGCCGCCAGGTCCCCAGTCGTTGCCACGGCTTACTCCTCGGCGCCCTGAGCCAGGCCGGCGCGCACGTCGAGGTCGCCCTCGGTCTGCGCCAGCTCCTTCGCGAGCTTCTTCAGCTCGCGGCCCGGCTTGTCGGGTACCTGGATGGACACGCGAGCAATCAGGTCGCCCGTCACCTTCGAGGTCTTGACTCCCCCGCCGCGCACGCGGATCTCCGCGCCCGAGGAGGAACCCGCGGGCACCTTAACGGTGGCCGTGTTGCCGTCTACCATGGGCACGTCGACTACGCATCCGAGGATGGCCTCCGACACGGTGACGGGTAAGGTGAGCACCAGGTCGTTGCCTTCCCACGAGTACACGGGGTGAGGCTTGACGGTGACTGAGACCTCGAGGTCGCCGGTGGGGCCGCCATGCGTACCCGGCTTCCCATGGCCCTTGACGCGGACCTTTTGACCATCCTTAATGCCCGCCGGGATGCGGACCTTAATGGGAGAGCCGCCAACCTTAATGGTCAGGGTCGCACCGTTGAGGGCTTGAACGAAGGAAATCGCGAGCTTCGCGCGCACGTTGGCGCCCTTCTTAGGCGTCGGCGCACTGCGCGGAGCTTGACCGCCGCCACCGAAGGACGAGGCGTAGGCATCACCACCGAAGTGAGCGCTGCTGGAGCCGTTAAAGAGACCGGAGAGGATGTCCTCGAAGCCGGCTCCGCCGCCGGGCATGCCGGAAGTTTGGAAGCGCACGTTTCGTGCGCCGCCACCAAAGCCGCCGCCGCCACCGAAGGCTCCGAAGAGGTCTTCGAAGCCACCCGTCCCGCCCGATCCGGCGGCGAAGCGTGCGCCCCCGCCAGCCATCGCGCGAATCGCGTCGTAGCGCTTGCGATCCTCGTCATTGGACAGGACCGCGTAGGCTTCGCCGATTTCCTTGAACTTGGCTTCGGCCGCCTTGTCGCCCGGGTTCTGATCCGGGTGCCACTTGCGAGCCAGCTTACGGTAGGCCTTCGTGATGGCCTTCTTGTCCGCTGTCTTGTCGACTCCGAGGACCTTGTAGAAGTCCTTGGAGAACCACTCTTGTTCGCTCACGCGCGTGTCACCTCTCTTTCAGTTACGAGCGTGTTGTTGCTGTTATTCAGGGTTGTTCACCAGCACCTTCGCGGCGCGCACCACGCGGTCTCCGCGGCGGTAGCCGCTCGTGAGGACCTGCCCGACGACGGGATGGTCGACGTCGGAGCTGGTTGTCGCCATGAGGGCGTCGTGCAGGGTGGGGTCGAAGTCGTCGCCCTCGGCGCCGTAGCGCTCCAGCTCGAAGCGCGTCTTGAGCGTCTCCTCGAGCTTCGTGGCGATCGACGCGAAGGGCCCGTCCTGCAGGTCGCCGTGCGCGCGGGCGGCAGCGATGTCGTCGAGGACGCTGATGAGCGACTCGATGACCTCGTCCTGGCCGGCGGTCTTGTGGCCGGGGATGGCCTCCTTGGAGCGGCGCACGTAGTTGGCGTACTCCTGGCCCTGGTTGTACAGCTCCGCGTTGGCGCGGGCCAGCTGGTCTTCGACGGCCGCGATGCGCTCGAGGGCCTTGGCGAGGTCGGAGTCCTCGACCTGTTCCTCGAAGGCACTCATGTCGTCGGCCGAAGCCTCGGACGAGGCCTGGGCTGCGTTATCTGTGCCGGGCGCGGTGTCGTTGTTCTCGGGCACCTGGCCGGCCGGGGCCGACTCGGTGGAGTCGGCCCCGGCGACGTTGGCGTCTTCGTTGGGCGCCGAGAAACCGTTGGTTTCTTCGGTGCTCACTTGTTGTCCTCGTCAACGATCTCGGCGTCCACGACGTCGTCCTGCGCGGGCGCGGACTGGGCTGCGGCCTCGTCGGCCTGCTGCTTGGCGTAGATCTCCTGGCCAATCTTCATGCCGGACTCGGACAGGGCGGCCATCGCGGTCTTCACGGCCTCGATGTCGTCACCCTTGAGGGCTTCCTTGACGGCGTCGACATCCTTCTGGACGGCCTCGCGGGTCTCCTCGGAGATCTTGTCGGCCTCGTCCTTGAGCAGCTTCTCCGTCGAGTAGACGGCCTGCTCAGCCTGGTTGCGGGTGTCGGCCTCTTCGCGGCGCTTCTTGTCCTCGGCGGCGTGCTCCTCGGCCTCGCGCACCATGCGGTCGATGTCCTCCTTGGGCAGGGAGGAACCGCCGGTGATGGTCACCGACTGCTCCTTGCCGGTGCCGCGGTCCTTCGCGGAGACGTGGACGATGCCGTTCGCGTCGATGTCGAAGGTGACCTCGATCTGCGGCACGCCACGCGGGGCGGGGGCGATGCCGGACAGTTCGAAGGTGCCGAGCAGCTTGTTGTCGCGGGCGAACTCGCGCTCGCCCTGGTAGACCTGGATGAGCACGGAGGGCTGGCCGTCCTCGGCGGTGGAGAAGATTTCCGAGGCCTTGGTCGGGATCGCGGTGTTGCGGTCGATGAGCTTGGTCATGACGCCGCCCTTGGTCTCGATGCCGAGCGACAGGGGGGTCACGTCGATGAGCAGGACGTCCTTGCGGTCGCCCTGGATGACGCCGGCCTGCAGGGCGGCGCCCACGGCGACGACCTCATCGGGGTTGACGCCCTTGTTGGGCTCGCGGCCGCCGGTGAGCTCCTTGACGACCTCGGTGACGGCGGGCATACGGGTGGAACCACCGACGAGAACGACGTGGTCGATCTCGGAGACGGTCACGCCGGCCTCGGCCATGACGTCACGGAAGGGCTTCTTGGTGCGCTCGAGCAGGTCGGCGGTCAGTTCCTCGAACTTGGCGCGCGTGAGGGTCTCATCCAGGTGGATGGGGCCGTCGGCGGTCATGGACAGGTACTGCAGCGAGATGTTCGTGGAGGTCGCGGAGGACAGCTCCTTCTTCGCCTGCTCGGCGGCTTCCTTGAGGCGCTGGAGGGCGACCGCGTCCTTGGACAGGTCGGCGCCGGTCTTGGCCTTGACCTGGTCGATCAGCCAGTTGACGATGCGCTGATCCCAGTCGTCGCCGCCCAGGTGGTTGTCGCCGGAGGTGGCGCGCACCTGAATGGTGGAGAAGCCGTCGTCGTCCTTGCCCACTTCGAGGAGGGACACGTCGAACGTGCCGCCACCGAGGTCGAAGACCAGGATGAGTTCGTCTTCCTTGCCCTTTTCGAGGCCGTAGGCCAGGGCCGCGGCGGTGGGCTCGTTGACGATGCGCTCGACCTTCAGGCCGGCGATCTGTCCGGCGTCCTTGGTGGCCTGACGCTGCGCGTCGTTGAAGTAGGCGGGAACCGTAATGACGGCCTCGGTGACGGGCTCACCCAGGTAGGCCTCGGCGTCCCTCTTCAGCTTCTGGAGGATGCGCGCGGAGATTTCCTGCGCGGTGTACTTCTTGCCGTCGATCTCCGTGGTCCAGTCGGTGCCCATGTGGCGCTTGACGGAGGAGATGGTGCGGTCAACGTTGGTGACGGCCTGACGCTTGGCGATCTCGCCGACCAGGACCTCGCCGGTCTTGGAGAAGGCGACGACCGAGGGGGTCGTGCGGGCGCCTTCAGCGTTAGGGATGATGGTGGGTTCGCCGCCTTCGAGGACGGCGATAGCGGAGTTGGTGGTACCGAGGTCGATGCCGACTGCACGTGCCATGGTTGTTGTCCTTTCGTTCACGAGGCCGACCGCGTTTTCGGTGGGCGGCTCGCGTTGGTCTGTGTGGTGCCGGGGTTTCCGGCACATCATTGAGTCTGATGTACTCAACTTTAGGAGCGGGGTCTTTATTCCGCAACCCGTAGCTCTTTAACTTGAGTCTGATGTACTCAACTTTGAAGGCTTGGGTTTTATTCCCCATCAAAGCCCCTCGAGAGGTTGAGCCGCTCACAACTTGAGTCTTATGTACTCAATTTTCAATTCATGGTTTTATTCCATCCGCACCGAAACCAGACCAGGCCCGGCCCTAACTAACCCATCACGATCATACGAAATCACTTCGTAAGTAAAGCGAAACCTTTACGTTAGAAAATGCAAAGCCTCGTGGTGGCACACCGCACCGACACTCTGGCAGACTAGAGGCACTCTCACCGTTCGAGAGCCACGTCAATCAATGGAGACTTGATGCGCATCACAAACCGACTGGCTGGCAGCCTCCTCGCTGGCCTACTAGCACTTGGAACGGCAGGTCCCGCCTTGGCAGACACTCCCGAAGCCGGCGGCGCCCAGTCCGCCGCCCCTGCCCCCCAGGAAACCTACGACGCACGCTACGCGATCCCCGCAGCCGTACCCGCCTCCAGCGAGGCGAAGGTCGCGCAGTGGCAGGACATGAAGTACGCCATGTTCATCCACTGGGGCGTCTACTCCTCCTACGCAGGCTGGTACAAGGGCCAGAAGCAGGAAGTGGGCTACCCCGAGCAGATCAAGGCGTGGGGCCACCAGCAGACCTGGGACTCCCGCATCCCGCTGCAGGGCATCCCCCGCGAGGAGTACCTGGCCACCGCCCAGACCTTCGAGGCCCCCAACTTCGACGCGACCGCGTGGTGTCAGCAGGCCAAGAACAGCGGCATGAAGATGCTGCTCATCACCTCCAAGCACCACGACGGCTTCGCCATGTGGGACACGGCCACGACCGACTACAACTTCACGAAGCAGTCCCCCTCCCACCGCGACCCGATCCTCGAGCTGTCGCAGGCCTGCCAGAAGGTCGGCATCAAGTTCGGCCTCTACTTCTCCAACATCGACTGGGAGAAGCAGCCCGAAAACCCGTGGTCGAACGCCAACACCCTGGACGAAGAGGGCTACATGGACTACATCCATGCCCAGCTCAAGGAGCTCCTCGGCGGCAAGTATGGCGAAATCGCCGAGCTGTGGTACGACATGGGCAAGCCGAACCCCGCCCAGTCCGACCAGCTGCGTCAATGGGCCCACGAGCTCCAGCCGAACATCATGATCAACTCGCGCGTCGGTAACGACCGCGCGGACTTCGAGGTCGGCTGGGACAACGAAATGCAGTCCGAGCAAACCCAGGGGCCCTGGGAGTCGGCCGTCTCGATCTTCCACAAGACCTGGGGCTACGCCAACTGGGACGACGCAGCCCCCACCTACAAGGACACCGGCTACCCGGACTACACCGAGGAAGAATGGGACCACATCCAGCAGGTCGACAACACGACTGCACTGCGCAAGGCCCCGGGCGGAGCCAAGACGAAAACCACCGAGATCGTGGGCAACATGTTCTCGACCGTGGCCCTGGGCGGCCAGTTCCTCTTCAACGTCGGCCCGAAGTTCGACGGCTCCTACGACCCGTGGGACGCCTCGGTCCTGAAAGGCGTCGGCGACTGGAACCGCGCACACCCCGGCATCCTGGGCAACTCGCGCCCGACCCACTACCCCATCGAAACCTGGGGTAAGACCATGGTCGATGACTCCCACATCTACCTGGGCATCGAGAAGTGGCCGGCCGACGGCACGGTGACGCTGCGCGGCGCCGGCGCCAACGACATCTCTTCGGTGAAGCTCGACGGCTCCGACGCGGCTCTGACCTACAAGGTCGAAGGCAACGACCTCGTCATCACCCTGCCCACACAGCCCGACGAGATCCTCCCCGTCGTCACGGTCACCACGAACGGCACGCCCAACTACGTGCCCACCGGCCTGACCACCATCGGCGAGCAGGCGACCACGATCCCCGCCTCCAGCCTCGAAAAGTTCAAGGCCCCCACCCCCAAGACCGGCGAGACCAGCTTCACGGCATCCATCACCTCGGGCGACAAGGTCGCCTCGGGCGTGACCGTCTCCTTCGATACCGAGGGCTTCACGGACTCCTACGCGAAGTACAAGGTCACCGTCGCCGGCCAGGTCAAGGGCGGCCTGACCGTCGCTGACCTGAAGGCGGGTGTCGGCCCCTTCATGATCGGCCCGAACCAGACCGCTCGCGCCACCCTCGAGTACGACAACCCGGCGTACGTGCTGAAAGGCTTCGGCAAGGACACGACCGTCAAGGCGGTCACCGTCAAGGCCGAACACCTCTCCACCCCCACCGTCACCGTCGAGCCGTCGAACGTCGAGGCCGGCAAGACCGTCACCGTGACAGGCACGGGCTTCGCTCCTTCCACTACCGTGACGCTCACGCTGCACTCCGAGCCCGTCGAGGTCGGCGCGGCCACCGCGGACGCCAGCGGCGCGTTCACCGCCACCGTGACCGTTCCGGCCACCACCGAGGCAGGGGCACACACGCTCGTCGCCTCCACCGCCACTCCCCTCGCCGAGGCCTCGGCCGCCCTGACGGTCACCGCGCCCCCCGCGCCAGCGCCATCCGGTGTCCCGAGCGGTGAGTCGAGCGCCCAGCCCTCCACGGCCCCCTCCCCCGCCCCCGAGCAGGGCGGCAAGGGCGGCCTGGCCCGCACGGGTTCTAACGGGCTGCTCGCCGGGGCGTTCGCCCTGGTCGCAGCCGGCGCAGGCACCGCCTTCATTCGACGCTCGCGCCGAGCCAAGGCATAGCCGCCGCGTGTGCTGAACCACCGCAGACGGGGGCGGGGCGTAGCTGACGCTACGCCCCGCCCCCACTTACACTTGAAGGATGCGCTGCGACCACTATGACGCCGGTACCTGTCGGTCCTGCCCCCTCCTCCCCCAGCCCTACGCGCGCCAGCTCGCCGGCAAGGCGGAGGCCATCGCAGCCACCCTCTCCCCCGTCTCAGGAGCGGACGAGATCGCCTGGCTGGCCCCGGCCTCGTCCCCCGAAAGGGGCTTCCGCACGAGCGCCAAACTCGTCGTCGGAGGAACACGTCGCCGCCCAACCCTGGGGATCCTCGGCCCTAACCGCCGCGGCGTCGACCTGCCCGGCTGCCCCATCCAGCACCCGGCGATCAACCGCGCGACGCCCGGCCTGAAGCGTTTCATCCGCTCCCTGAACCTCACCCCCTACGACGTTCCCACCAAGCGCGGAGAGCTCAAAAACATCCTCATCACCGTGGGCGAGGGCGAGCGGCTCATGATCCGCTTCGTGCTGCGCACCCGCGAGCGCGTCTCCGACATCCGCGCCGCGCTGCCGCTGCTGCGCGACCTCGTGCCGGCCGCCCGCGTCGTCACCGCGAACATTCACCCCACGCACGAGGCCATCGTGGAGGGGCCCGACGAGATCATCCTGACGCGCGCCCGCACGCTCCCGCTGTCCGTCGAGTGGCTCGAGCTGGGGCCTCGTTCCTTCGCGCAGACGAACGCGCACGTCGCTTCCGCCCTGTACGAGCAGGCCGCGCTGTGGGCGTCGCACCCCTTCGCCGACGGGCGCCTACCGAGCAGCCTGTGGGACCTGTACTGCGGCGTCGGCGGCTTCGCCCTCGCCTGCGCGCGCGCCGGATTCCCCCGCGTCACCGGCGTCGAGGTATCCTCCGGGGCGATCTCCTCAGCGATCAGCGCCGCACGCCACGCGGGCCTGCCACGGTCGGCTGCGTCCTTCATCACGGACGACGCGACCTCGTGGGCGCGCGCCCAGCCCGCGGCGGACGTGCCCGACGTGATCGTCGTGAACCCGCCGCGCCGAGGCATCGGAGCCGACCTGGCCGCCTACCTGGACCAGTGCGGCGCGCCCCGCGTCATCTACTCCTCGTGCAACCCCGCGTCGCTCGCCACAGACCTGGCGGCCATGCCCACGCTGCGCCCCATCGAGGGGCGCCTCTTCGACATGTTCCCCCACACGACCCACACCGAGGTCGCCCTCCTCCTCGAACGCGCGTCAGCGTAGGTAGCTCCGATCGGACGGCCCGCCCCGGCCTCGTTCCACGTCGAGTGCCACCTCACGACAGGCGAGCGGATCGACTCGCGCCCGGCGCAGTTGCTCCACGCGCTTCCTGTCTGATCCATCTTTACTCCTCGACGTGGAGCACCGTCCACCCGTTCCACGAGCCATCCGAGCGCCCGGGCTCACCGCCCCGTACAGTTACAATTGGACCTAACGTTAGGAGAATTATGACCGTCGAACTCATCACCACCTCCACCCCCGAGCTCCACGAGGCCATGGCGCGCCTCCTCCCCCAGCTGTCCCGCTCCGCCAAGCCCATGAGCGAAGCCGACGTTGAGCGCTTCCTCGCCCAGCGCGGCGTCCACCTCTTCGTGTTCCGCCCCGACACCGCTGACGCGGAGGGCAACCGCCCGATCCTCGGCATGCTGTCGCTGGCCACCTTCGAGATCCCCACTGGCGTGCGCGCGTGGGTCGAGGACGTCGTCGTCGACGAGGCCGCCCGCGGCCAGGGCGCCGGCCAATCCCTCGTGGTAGCCGCCATCGAACACGCGAAGAAGGTCGGCGCGCGCACCGTCGACCTGACGTCACGCCCCTCGCGCGAGGCCGCGAACCGCCTCTACCAGCGCGCCGGCTTCAAACTACGCGAAACCAACGTGTACCGCGTGACGCTCGAGCAGAAGTAAACGCGCGACGCGTGCGCTGCTTGCGGCCCTCGTGTCATGGGCACCGCATTCGGCGCGTGCACTGCTTGGATTGCATGCGCTGCACGGGTTCCACGCGTTCTTCGTGTCGCCGCCCGCCCCGCATGATGCGTGGGCGGGCGCTTCGCGTAGGGTGAGGCCCCCTCACGTGCGCGGCCGGACTGTCCTACCCGAGGGCGGCACTGACCTGGCTGGTGACGTTCCGGATAGGTGACGGCGATCCGGATAGGATACGGCGATCCGGATAGGTTATCGCCACGTGGATAGGTTAATAAGCTATCCGGATGCTCATAACCTATCCAGATAGCAACAACCTATCCGCGTATGCGGGGCGCATCGACACCGCTGGACTATGTCGGACGGCAATGGACGAGAGAGCGCAGCATTGCACGAGCCACGAAGCGGTGCATTGCCTCTTCAACGAGTGCAGTGCCTGCCTCACCAGTGCACGACCGGCGAGCAACAAGCTCAATCACGAATTCCAACCACGCCGCCGGCGTGGACGGCGCCGGAGGGCCGGAGGCCGGAGGAATCAACCCCATCGGTAACGTTCAACCTCGTCGGGTACAAGCCACACCGCAACAAGCATTTTCGTGAATTCAGGGGCCAAGGAGCCGCTCCCAACGCCCGCAGGCATCGACAGGGCCAAGACTGACCAAAATTCGCACGTAATTTAACACGGTCACTTTTGGAGACCGTCCACAAACGTTGCAATTGCAACGACGTCAGTTCATGGTTTGAAGTAACCGCAAGGGAATTACGTGCGACATTGATGCGGAGAGACGGGTCCTGGCCGGGCTTCAAGGCACGGTCCTGGCCGCGGTGCCGGTGGGCGGCAGCAGGGCCAAGACTGACCAAAAGTCGCACATAATTTCCTGCGGTCACTTTTGGAGACCGTCCACAAACGTTGCAATTGCAACGACGTCAGTTCAT
>NZ_CAUTSL010000016.1:0-42487 GCF_963540955.1 Actinomyces bouchesdurhonensis | reverse complement strand
GCGGTGGCCAGCGTCGAGCCGTGCGCCCACGCGAGTGTCGCAGACATGAGTCCCGCATCCAAGGACGGCGTCGGGTCGCACCCGCACTGCTTCTCTACGCGGTGCACGCGCGCAAGCGTCCCCAAGGATTCTTCCCACGCCGTGCGCAGACGGATGCCGACACCGGTGGGAGCCAGCTCGTTGGCGTCGTCGTCACTGCGAGAGTCGTACACCAGGGCAGAGACCATCGAGGCCAGCTCGGCCTCGTCCAAGTCGTTCCACGCGCCCTCGTTGAGTGACATCGCGATCACCAGGTCACGCTCGCCGAAAATGCGGCGCAGCCTCTCCCCCGACGCCGTCACCCGGTCGCCGTCCAGAAAACCGAGGCGCTCAAGGACCGCGCACACACGGTCAAAGTGGGCCGCCACCGAACCCGTCTGAGAGTCGATGGAGCGGCGCAGAAGATCGATCTCGCGTCCGATGCGTGCCCATTGCGCTCCCGCGCGTGCATGCTCCTCGCGGTGAGGACAGCGGTGCACGGGGTGGGCGCGCATGGCCGCGCGCAGCTTTCCGATCGTATCCGCCTCGACCGAGGCCTGGGCGGGCAGTGGGTAGCATCCCTTGGCCGCACCCGAGCGCAACTCTCCGGCGATGCGGGTACGTTCCTTCGTGCGGCGCAGGGCCGAACCGCCAGGGATCGACATGTGCCCGACGACGGCGATCCCACCTGACACATCCTCTGGAGCAAGCGCACGCCAAGCGGCATCCTCACCGATGACGGATACCTCAACTCGCCCCGAGGCCGTGGTGGCCTTCGCGCCGACGACGCACAAGCGAACCTTACGTCCACGGCGCAGGGCCAACACATCGCCTGCGCGCGCGGCAGCCAGGACCCTGCGTGACTGATCACGCGTCTCACGCTTGCGGGTTCGAGCACCCGATTTTTGGGCCTGGGTAATGCGATCGCGTAACATGAGGTACTCGCCAACATCACCCATCGAACAGGTCAGGTTCTCGGCGGTTGAGCGGCGCTGCGCTTCCAATTCAGTCAGGCGCGTGGCCAGCTGCACAACGGCCGAGTCAGCCTGGAACTGTGCGAACGAGGACTCCAAGACCTTTCGGGTCTGTGTGCGCGTTGAGCGGGCCAGCAGGTTGACGACCATGTTGTAGGTCGGCGTGAACGCAGAGATCAGCGGATAGGTACGTTTGGACGCGAGCGCCGCGACCTCCTCGGGTGCCACTCCCCCGCGGTGGGAGACGACCGCGTGCCCCTCGGTGTCGATGCCTCGGCGTCCCGCGCGTCCTGACAGCTGCGTGAACTCGCCGGCGGAGAGCGAGACGTGCGCCGACCCGTTCCACTTCGTCAGCGATTCGATGACGACGGTACGCGCGGGCATGTTAATGCCTAGGGCGAGCGTCTCGGTCGCGTAGACCATCTTGATGAGGCCCTCAGAGAACAAGTGCTCGACGGCCTCCTTCATGAGGGGCAACATGCCGGCGTGGTGGGCGGCGATGCCGCGCATGAGGCCACGCTTCCAAGCGTCAACACCGAGCACGACGGCGTCCTCGGGGGCGATCAGGGCGATGACCTCGTCGACGTAGCGTTCGATCTCGGCAGCCTCCGAGCGCGTCGTCAGCGTGATACGCGTGAGCAGCACTTGTCGCACGGCATCCTCGCAGCCCGCGCGCGAGAAGATGAAGGTGATCGCGGGCAGCAGGTGGGCTCGGTCCAGCGAGATGAGCGTGGAGGGCCGTGACTCTCGGCGTACACGCACGGGCCGATTCCACGAGCGTGACCCACGCCCGCCGCGCATTCCCGAATCGTTCGTAGCGGCCACCAGTTCGGGGTTGAGTGTGCGCTTGCCGGTAGGCGCGTACAGGTCGAAGATCTCCTCCCCGACGATCATGTGCTGGTAGAGGGGCACCGGGCGTTGCTCCGAAACAATGATCTCGCAGGACGAGCGCACCTCGCGGATCCACGCCCCGAATTCCTCCGCGTTCGACACGGTCGCCGACAGAGCAATGATCGACACGTGCGCGGGCAGGTGAATGATCACCTCTTCCCACACAGGTCCGCGCATCTTGTCGGCCAGGTAGTGCACCTCGTCGAGGACGACGACGCCCAGGTCATCCAGGGGTGACCCAGCGTAGATCATGTTGCGGCACACCTCGGTCGTCATGACAACGACCGGCGCTTTGGAGTTAATCGACGTGTCGCCGGTCGCCAGGCCGACGTTGTCCGCCCCGTAGAGGTCGCACAACTCGAGGTACTTCTGGTTGGACAGGGCCTTGATGGGCGTCGTGTAGAAGGCACGCATGCCGCGCTGCAGGGCCACGTAGGCACCGAACTGGCCGACGATGGTCTTACCTGCGCCCGTGGGTGCCGCCACCAGGACGGAGGAACCTGCTTCGACGGCGTCGAGCGCGTCAAGCTGGAAGGGATCGGGAGTAAAGCTCAGTCCCGCCACCCAGCGTCCGCGCAGGGACGAGGCCGCGCGGGCGTTCTCTTTGAAAGCGGCGTAGCGCTGGGCCGCACTGCCCTCGCCGACGCTCGTGCGTTCCTCAGCGCGTTCGACCCGTTTGTCGGTGGCGCGGTGTCGGCGTCGTTTCGGGCTCACGATTGGTCCTCCTGGGTCCACACGTCGATGATGGAGCGGGCACGTGCCCCGGCCTCGGCCCGACGGTCGGGAGAAACCGCGCGCACGTGGGCTGCGATGTCAGTGAGGAGGCTCAAGCCCCACTCGGCGTTCCACACGGGTACGTCGATGCGCGCTCCGCCCTCGCTTAGCTCAGCGACAATGGTGCCACCGTACTCGTCAGCGATCCAGCGGGCAGCGCGGTCCACGTCGAGCGTCCAGGTGGGTGCGTCGTCGCGCACCCGGCGCGGTGCCTGCAGGCGCGGGCCATTCACCCTCACATCCGAGATCGACGCGACCGCGAAGGTGCGCGGAGCGCGGGCCGTATCACACCAGCCGCGCAGCAGCCAGCCCGTCGCCGAGGCCTCCAACGACCACGGGTCAACGACGCGATGCGAGACCTGGCCGCGGGTCGACACATAGTCGAAGGACACGCGCTCACGCCGCTCCAGGGCATCACGCAGCGCCTCCACGATCCTTGACGAGGCCGACGCGGGCGACGCGTCAATCGTGCCCGAGCCGCCCGTCTCCCCCAGCCCACCCAGCGCGGAGACGACGAGAGCAGCGTGAGGCAAGTGCACGACCACGTCCGGTGCCAGAAGCGGCGCGATTGCCGAGAGTCCAATTAGAAGAGCCTGAGCCTCAACCTCGGACAGACGCAAGGGCGCACTCGCGCCCAACGTTGAGCGCAGCGACACGCGCTGCTCCTCCTCGAAAAGCCCCCAGTCGACCTCAAACGACTGACCAGGCAGAGAATCACCGACCGATGCCAAGTACTCAATATCGCGGCGCACCTGGCGGCGCGTGCGACCAAAATGCGCGCCGATATCGTCCACGTGCACGCCAGGATGCTCGGCAATCCACGCGACCATTGAGGACAACCGCACGAAAGCGAGGGACACGTTCTCAGGCATCGCCGCCTCCCCAGGAAGCCGCCGCGCGCAAACGCTCCAACATCGCCTCTCGAAGCACCTCAGGACCTTCCACGACGACGTCGGAGGCCACCGGCAGCAGGCGGGCAATCCACGTGCCCAGCTCGCCATCCTCCAACGCCATGGACTCCCAACCCTCCCGTGGAGAACACTCACCGACCCCCTCAGCCACGGCCTCGTACCCAAGGAGAAGTGAACGCGCCGCGCTGCCCGAGCGCACACACACGAGCGGAGACACCAACGACGAGACACGCGGAGGCGGACCTGGCGGAGCGACCGACGCGTCACCGCTCTCCCCCAGAAAATCCACACCCGAGCGCACCCTCGAGACACGGAACGTGCGCTGTGCGCACCGATCCAAGTCCCACCCCCACAGGTACAGCGCCCGCCCCTGCACGGTCAGCGCCCACGGCTCCACCGCACGCTGCGTCAAATCCCCCGACCCCGGATATTCAAAGCTGACGACGCGGCGCTCGCGGATCCCGCGCGCGAAAGCAGTCGCGGCTTCCAGCCCCGTCAAGCCGAGCCGGATCACGGGCGCGGACACCTCCTCCTCCGAGGATGCCGCCGCCTTGGCGTCAACGGAATCGGCCAGAACGTCCCCGCGGTCCCACGCGTGCGCCGCAAGCGAGAGCAGCGCGCGGTCCGTGGCCCCCACCTCGATGTCGGGGGCAAAAGAATCCCGATCGATGCTGTAGTGCTCCCCCCGCCCGATCCTCAGCAGCACGCCGGCGTCGCGCAGCGCATCCTTATCACGCTGAAACTGAGTCTCGAAGGCGTCATCGGCGAGGCCTCGATAGCCGGGAAGTGCGCGCAGCTGAGCCTTCGTGCGTCCCGGTCGGGCACCGAGGAGCTCGACAAAAAGCTCAAGGACGCGCACGTTGGCGCTAGGGGCGGTACTCACCCGCCTACCCTACGTCCAAACGTGCGCGTCCTTCGGGACGGCTCACCGCCAGGTGTCAGGACTGTGTCTCGCTCGCCGTGACGTACTCGTTCGTCGCCACCGCCGTAGGATCCACGGACCCCTCGAGCTCACCGAGGGAACTCAGGAAGGTAACCATCTGCGCCCACGTGGTCAGGTCCTGCATGCCGGTCGCATGACCGGACGCACCCAGCCACAGGGGTACGGTCGCCGCGAGCACCGCGTTTGCGGCAGCCAGGGAGTCCTCGCTCGCCAGCGAGTCATCCCAAGGCTTCGTGGCGTCGATAGCGATCTGCGGGTCGGCCGCAATCGCGTTCATCGCGTCGGTTGTCGCCTTGACGACGGCGCGCGCCTGCTCGGGGTGGGCCCGCGCCCACTTGTGCGTCGTGATAATCGAAGCACTCACAAGCGGTGTGTGGGAAGGATCGAGCGGAATCTCGCGAATCTCCAGACCGGCCAGACGCATCTGAACGGCATCGTTGTTGGTGAAGCCGACGACCGCGTCAACCTGACCTGACGCAATCGCAGCCTGCTGCGTGTAGCCGATCGGTGAGATCGTCACGTCCGACTCGCCGAGCCCGGCCTCCTGCATTGCAGCGCGCGTCGCGTAATAGTTCGCGCCATGCTCGCCGGGGATGCCGACAGTCTTCCCCTTGAGATCCGCTAGCGTTGTGATAGCGGAATTCGCGGGCACGATGACCGTACCCGGGTAGGACGCGTAGTACTGACCGATCGAAACGATGTCCAAGCCCTGCGCGGCGGCTGCAACGGCCTCGTCACCGGAAGCGATCACGACATCCTCCTCGCCCGCCAAGAGTGCGGTAAAGAAGCCCTCGTGCGACCCGTGGTGACGGATCGTCGCACTGACACCGGCATCGTTGTATAACCCCTGCGCGTCGGCCACGTACACGGGTGAGAACTGAATATTGGGAATGTAGGTCAGACCGATCGTGACCGTCGAGGCGTCCTTGGAACCCGACTGAGTGGCCGACCCACCGGGGGCGCACGCCGCCAAGGCAAGCGAGGCGCACGCGCCGAGTGCAACGAGGCGAAGAGCGTGAGACGTGTTCAAGGGGTTCTCCTTCACTGCGTGATGTCGTAACGCTTAGACCGCTCGATCCGATACACGAGCGTGTACAGAAGGGTCGCCATCGTGCACAAAATGATGATGACGACAAACATTCCAGCGGTGTCCACGTTGTTTCTCATTTGAGTGAGTACCTGTCCGAGGCCTGTTCCTCCCATCACCATCTCTCCCACGACGGCGCCCGTGACCGACAGCGCGAATCCGTTGCGCAGGCCACCCAAAATGGCGGGAGCCGCGAGAGGTAACTCCATGTGCCATGCCATTGACCACCCTGTAGCCCCGTCTAGGGCTGCGGCTTCGAGCAGCTCGCGGTCGATGTGGCGCAGACCAACGACTGTGGAGACGAGAATCGGGAAGAAAACCATGAGGGCACACAGGACGACGATGGCGACGAAACCATATCCGACCCATAGGACCAGGATGGGAGCGATAGCGATAGCGGGCAACGCCTGCGTCGCACCAAGGAAGGGTTCGACCGCTGCGGCCAACAAACGTGAGCGGTAGATCACATAGGCTGACGGCAGAGCGACAACTGAACCGAGCAGACACCCCGCAATGGCCTCGGCGCCCGTGACCCGAATCCGCTCCCACGTTGTCGGGAGCGAGAGAACAACCGACCCCTTCGAGACGACAGACTGAGGGGTGGGCAAACGCCATGCCTCGATACCGGTAAGCGTCGTCGAAAGCCACCACCCTGCCAACACGAGGACCAGGAAGATAATCGGTGCTGCCACGGCGAGAGTGCCACGAGGCTTGTTCCGAGATGCCACGACTTACTTTCCGACACCGGGGGTACACGCAGCACAGCAGACGCACGGATGCGCCTCATGCACTCCTCCCATCCGGACTTTAACCGTCGGTGCCGGAATTTCACCGGCTCAACCGCCCTCGTTCTGTGAGGGCGGGTCGCGGACTATCACCGCCGGTTCGGACTTTCACCGACCCCGGAGTACTCGCTTGCCATTGTGCCACGCGTAGCGTGGTGCTGCGAGAGGAGTTCACGGTGCACGAACGGGACGAGGCAGCGCCCCATCCCGCTCGTGCACACAGTCGCGCTCAGTGAGTGTGGGCGTTCGCGAGCTCGCGCAGCGCCTCCACCTCGCGGTGGGCGTCCTCCGCGCGAAACACCGCCGAGCCTGCAACAAAATTATCGGCACCAGCGATGGCCGCGCGCTCGATGGTCGCGCGCGAGATCCCGCCGTCCACCTGAATCGAGACCTCCAGGCCGGCGGCGTTAATGGCCGCCCGGGTGCGCTCAATCTTGGGGATCATCTGCTCAATGAAGGACTGGCCTCCGAAACCCGGTTCAACAGTCATGATGAGGATCATGTCGAACTCGTTGAGAATATCCACGAAGGGCGCGATGTCCGTCGCAGGTTTGAGCGCGAGACCCGCGCGCGCTCCCAGGCGATGCAGCTCCCGAGCCAATCGCAGTGGAGCAGCCACGGCCTCGGCGTGGAAAGTCACCGAATGACAGCCCACCTCCGCATACTGCGGTGCCCAACGATCCGGATCCTCAATCATGAGATGCGCGTCCACCGGAAGGATACCGGACTTGACAACGGCCTCAGCGACCGGGAGCCCCCACGACAGGTTCGGCACGAAATGGTTGTCCATGACGTCGACGTGCGCAACATCGGCGCTGGCGATCTTGGACAGCTCGCCGCGCAGATCGGCGATGTCACAGTTCAGGATCGACGGGCTAATTGTGGCATTCATAACGCACATGCTAGCGCCTACGCAGGCACGCCACAAACATGAGATCCGTGCCAAACCGGTGATCCCACAGCTGCAGGGTGCGCCCCGCAACGCCGGATAGGCGGCCCGCTGCGTCTGGCACACCGAGGGGGAACGGAGCGCACTCGTCGGCGAGGGCGACGGTGTCACACAAGTCGACGTCGCCGCCCTCGAGCAGACGCGCGACCTGGTCGCGGGTTTCTGCTGCGTGCGGCGAGCACGTGATGTAGGTCAGGACGCCGCCGGGGCGCGTGAGTGCGACGGCGCGGTCCAGGAGCTCAGCCTGCAGCTTCGTCAGCTCCTCCACGTCCGCGGGAGTGCGATTCCACCGCGACTCGGGCCGCCTGCGCAGCGACCCCATGCCCGAGCACGGAGCATCGACGACGACGCGGTCGAAGGAGGCGAGCGGCCAGGCGCTGCGCCCGCCGCCGAAGCTGCGCCCATCCCCACTGACCACCTCGATGGAGTCGTAGAGTCGCGTCGTGCGTTCGATGAGACGGGCACGGTGGGGATGGACCTCGTTGGCGGTCACGCGAGCCCCGCGCTCCTGCGCCAGCCCCGCAAGCATCGCCGCCTTTCCACCCGGACCCGCGCACAGATCCAACCAGCGCTCATCCGCTCCCCCATCCAGCGGCGCATGCGCGGCGATCAGAGCGGCAAGCTGGGACCCTTCATCCTGCGCCCCCGAGCGCCCATCGCGAATGGAGGGAAGACGCGCCGGATCGCCCGATTCGAGCAGTACGGCGCGCGGGGAGATGGCACCGAGGGCCACGCGGGTGTCGAGGATATCCTCGGCCTCGTCGGCAAGCTCATCAATGCTCATGAGACTCGGACGGGCCACCAAAGTGACCGTGGGCACCTCATTGTCGGCAGCTAGCACGTCCTCAAGCTCATCAGTCGAGTAACCGTGTGCGGCGAGCGCCTCGCGGAAAGCTCGAACCATCCACGTGGGGTGCGAATAGCGCACGCCCAGCGCCTCGTCCTCGTCCGCGATGGCGGCCATGGCGGCCTCGCGCTCGTCGCTACTCTCGCGCGTGATCGAGCGCAGGACGGCGTTGACAAAACGAACAGGACCATCAGTCAGGTGCTCGCGCGCGACGTCAACAGTCGCGGACACAGCAGCATGATCAGGTACGCGCATGTCGAGCAGCTGGTGAGCGCCCATGCGTACCAACACAAGGACACGCGGATCGAGGTCAACCAGCGGTCGGTTGACGTGGCGGGCGATCACCCAGTCGAGGCGACCGATCGCGCGCAGCGTTCCGTGCACAAGCTCGGACGTAAAGGCCGCGTCACGATCGGAAAAGTTGCCCTCACGGCGGACCCGACGCAACGCTTTAGGCAACATAATGTTTGCAAATGCGCCCTGAGCGCACACCTCGTAGAGCACTTCGTAGGCGATGCGGCGCGGCTCGTCCGCCGGGCGCAACTTGCGATAGCCGTCGGCGTATTTGCGTTCACTCATAACTGTTCTTCCCCCGCGCCACCCAGGCGCATCCGTGCATCTGGACGGGCGCCCCTCGCCCATGCGGCGGCGTCCATCCAGGATTTGCCGGCGGGAGCCACCTGCCCGAGAATCAGCGCGCCGCCTTCGCACCCGACGCTCACGTGCTTCTTCGTGACGTCAAGTTGCCCCGGCTCGAGATCATCACGCTCCACGGGGATAGCCTTTCCCAGCTTCATACGTACCCCACCCGGCAGCACCGTGTAGGCACCCGGGTTGGGGGTGACAGAGCGGATAACGCGATCCTCGTGCTGAGCATCATGAGTGAAGGACACATAACCGTCACCATGCTCGAGGCGTCGGGCATACGTGACCCCCTCAGTGGATTGCGGGATCGCGATGGCGCTGCCATCAGCAACCGCATCGATCACGTCGAGTACCTGAGATGCTCCGGACTCGGCCATCGCCGTTAGCAGTTCCCCCGCGCTCTCGCGACCGATCGGGACCTCCACGCGAGAGTAGACATCGCCCGTGTCCAGGCCCTCCTCGAGAGTAAAGACACATGATGCCGTGCTCTGATCTCCTTCGCGGATCGCCCACTGCACGGGCGCGGCTCCACGCCAACGAGGCAAGTCAGAAAAATGCAAATTCAACCATCCGTGTGTAGGCGTTTCTAACACGTTCGGTGGCACCAAGGCGCCATACGCAACAACGACGCCGAGGTCGCCGCGAACCGCGGCGATACGCTCACCGATTTCAGGTGCTTTCAGGGACGTTGTCTCCATGAGTTCGACGCCTGCCTGTGCAGCCACAGAGGCCACCGGCGAGGGGTACGCCGTCTTGCCGCGCCCGCGCCGGGCAGGTGGGCGGGTAATGACTAGGGCTACCTCGTGAGGAGAATCGAGCAGTGCTTGAAGGGTGGGTACTGCAGCGTCGGGTGTTCCAGCAAAAATAATGCGCACGAGCGTCAGTCTACGGCACCGGTCGGTCCGACCGTCAGAAGAGTTCCGGTGGGTTCACGCTCATTTTGACCAGTGGTGCCTTTCGCGCACTGCGCGAACGTCGAATGTCGGTCAGGGTAGCAAGCATCGCTGCCGTGTCGGGCAGGGACGTACGCACGAGGGTCCGTACCTGGTGTTCCTCCCCCTCGTGTGAGGCTGGCACCGCGACGGTACCAACGAGCTGTGCCCCGCCCTCACGCACGACTTGATCAGCGACCTGACGCACCTGGGCGGGCGGACCATCAAGGGCAACCATGGTACAAGCAGGAAAGAAACCGAGGGCCTCGCGTTCGTCCAAGAGTCGTTGCGCATAGTCGGTCGGTGACCAACGCACCAGCATCTGACCCAGAGCATCTGGAATCCGGCCCACCACGAGGCTCGGGTGCCCCGGGCGGACAAGCGAGAGCGCGTTGAGCCAGCGACGGGCAGCCTCCTCGGGAGCCCACAGCTCCGGTCTGCCGGCGAGCGCTGCGGCATCAAGGATCACTGCACAGGCATAGCCGCCCTCGACAGCGGGTTCGGCACCTGCCGTCGAGACGACTACTGCCGGACGCGACGGCAACGTGCGGCTGATACGGTGCGCTGCGGAGGACTCAAGGACGGAGGTGCCCGGAAGGTTGCGCGCTATTTCCTCTGCAGTGCGCGAGGATCCCACTCGACCGCCGCGTAGCTCCCGACCCGCGCAGTGCGGACAGCGCCACGAGTCAGGGGCACGGCCACACCACGCGCAAACTAGGGCTGAGTCAGCGCCCATGGCCAGCGGACCCGAGCAACGTGGGCAACGCGCACGCTGCTCGCATCGGCGACACACGACCGTCGGCCAGTATCCTGCGGCTGCAACCTGAATAAGGACCGGCCCCTCACGCAGCCCCTGACGGATCATCCGCAGTGCCGCCTGCGGGATACGCATACGCCCACCGGCTCCCTCACTATGCGCTTCCGTCTCCCCGTGTAGGTGCACGCGGGGAGTAGCCTCACGCAATGCCTGGGCATTGGGGTCGAGACTCGCCGCCCAACCTGAGCGCACAAGCGCCTGTGATTTGACCGAACGCGCGGCAGAAAGGACAAGGAGTCCACTTCCCTCGACCGCGCAGCGCTGCACAGCAACGTCGAGCGCATCACAGCGCGGAAAGCGGCGTTCACGTTGACGATCATCACCGTCATCAATAATCACGATGAGTCCCAGACGCGCACACGGTACCCACACTGCCGAACGCGTCCCTACTACGATGGGAACACGACCGAGAGTTGCATCGACATGAACGCGGTAGCGTTGCTCCGGACTCGCTTCTGCACCGCTGAGTGCCACTGGAATCCCGAGGTCCTCTTCGAGGTCACACGCCACACGTGAGGCTTGCTCGCTCGTCGCGCTGATAACGACGGCGCTGCGGCCCGACGACACGGTGGCGCCGACGGCATCCGCCAGGCACGCGCGCAAGTGCGGGTGCAAGGACGTCACCACTGCTCGGGGAGATTCCCCCGCACGAAGACGCGCCAACAGCGCATGCCCCGCGGAGTATGCTCGCCAACCCGACCCAGCGTCCTTTCGAACGATAGTTGGCCACGCAGGCGTAGGACACGCAAGCGCCTCCTTCTCGGCGCGCGCATGCCGGGAAGGCACAGCCGCCGACAGAACCTGCGAGGTCGTCGCAAGAAAACGCTGCGCGACACGACGCGAGGCTTCATACAGGGACGCGGTCAGAACGGGCGTGCCGGAAACAACCGACTCAACGCGTCCAGTGCTTTCGCTAACCTCCCGTCGTGTTCGCTCAATAATCCACCCGTCAACACGTGCCCCTGAAAAACGCACGCGAACCAGGCAACCCACCACGGCCTGGTCCAGGAGTGAGTCGGGAATGACGTAGTCCAGCAGGCGATCCATGTGCGCCAAATCGACATCAACGAGTACGCGGGCGATCTCAGCACTGTGCGTCGCAGGCGGATCGAATCCGTCAAGCAAACCTTGCATCGACATCATGAGCCTAGTCAAACATAACCCACACTCATGTGCGGTCCACACTCAGCCCAAAAGTTTCAGCCCGTACTTGGCGGCAACCATCGCGAGCACGCCGAAGACGATCAAACCCCAGAGCGCCCAATCGAGTCCCTGGGAGACAAACCTGCGCACAGAATGCGGAAAGGGGATCACACCATCACGAATGTTGATACGCGTAATACCGCCAAAAACCAGCGTCGTCGTGAGCGTTATGAGCAGGCACCATGGACACAGCACCTGGATAACAAAATAGGACTGCCCGAAAAGCCAGAACGCAAAAAACAAGGCAACCGTGTACAGCAGATTGGTGCACGCCATGTACCAGCGAGGAAAACGCACACCGGCAGCAATGGCGACCGAAATCGCCAGTACCACGGCCTCAAAGAAGATACCGAGGAACGCATTCGGGAAACCCAGGATGCGTGCCTGCCACGTCTGAGCGACGAAAGAACAGGACAGGACAGAAGAGACATCGCAGCCAAAGCGTGTAGAAGAATCGGCCGCCAACTGCCACGCCTCGATCGATAGCACGAACGACGTGACGAGGCCGATAAAGCCGGAGACAATCATCTCCAAGCTTGTGCGTCTCCTCCACGAGCGTCGCGCTTCCTCGGTATCCCAAGATGGCACGTAATCATCGTCCTGCTGTGCAATGGTTGTCATGCGAGTGCGGCTTTCAGCTGGTCAACGCGGTTGGTTACCTCCCAGGGGAACTGCTCGCGACCGAAATGGCCGTAGGCAGCAGTGTCGCGGTAAATCGGACGCAACAGGTCAAGATCCTCGATCATGCCCAGCGGACGTAGGTCAAATACCTCGCGGATCGCGTCGGCGATGCGTTCCTCGGGCACAGTCGATGTCCCGAAAGTATCGACGTACAGGCCGATCGGGTGAGCCCGCCCGATCGCATAGGCCAGCTGAATCTCACAGCGTCGAGCCACGCCCGCTGCCACGACGTTCTTAGCGACCCACCTGGCGGCATAGGTCGCGGAACGGTCAACCTTGGACGGGTCCTTGCCGGAGAACGCGCCACCACCGTGACGCGCCATGCCGCCGTAGGTATCAACGATGATTTTGCGTCCCGTCAGGCCCGCATCCGCAGCGGGGCCGCCCAAAACGAAGCGCCCCGACGGGTTGATCAGTGCCACCATGGTGCCGGTGGCGAGCTTCAGGCCTGACTCCTCGATAACGGGGTCAATGACGTGCGTGCGCACGGCATCCGCAATGGCAGCCTGGGTGAGGTTCTCATCATGCTGGGTCGATACGACAACCGTATCGATTCCGACGGGTCGATCGCCCTCGTACGCGAGGGTTACTTGTGTTTTGCCGTCGGGGCGAAGCCCCTCCACGATGCCTTGCTTGCGCACGTCGGTTAGACGCTTGGCGAGACGATGCGCCAGCCAGATCGGGGCAGGCATGAGGTCCGGAGTGTCAACTGCCGCATAACCAAACATAATGCCCTGGTCGCCCGCACCGAGACGATCGCGAGGATCGCCGCCCTGAGTACCGCGCACCTCGAGAGCCTCATCGACACCCCCGGCGATGTCGGGACTCTGCCCGTCAAGTGAGACGGAGACACCGCAGGAGGCGCCATCGAAGCCCACTCGCGAGGAGTCGTAACCAATCGAAAGAATCTCACGGCGCACGATCTCGGGGATCTCGACGTAGGCCTCGGTCGTGACCTCACCGGCAACGTGGATGAGGCCGGTCGCTGCCATCGTCTCGACGGCAACGCGTGAATGAGGATCCGCTTCGAGGAGCGCGTCGAGGATCGCGTCGGAGATACGGTCGCAAACCTTGTCAGGGTGACCTTCGGTGACGGACTCAGAAGAGAAAAGCTGTTGACTCACCGTTCAAGGCTATCAAGGAAAGCCGCTATCTGGCCGACCAGACCTGCGCCAACCTCCTCCTTTGAGCCGGTGTAACGACCCACGACGGTCCCACTGGCATCCAGAAGACGAACATCGTTGGGAACATCACCAAAACCGACGCAGGCACCTACACGGTTCAAGGCAATGAAGTTTGCCCCCTTGCGCGCAGCCTTGTCAGCGCCATAGGCGAGGATCTCTTCGTCTGTTCCAGTCTCAGCCGCAAAACCGATGACGAGGGGTGGTCGCTCATCGCTGTGGCCGATCTCGGAGAGGATGTCCGGGTTACGCACGAGGCGCAGGATCGGCGCATCCGATGTCGTCGGATCTTTCTTAATTTTCGAGGCAGATATGGTCTCGGGGCGAAAATCGGCGACGGCGGCGGTCATGACGAGAGCGTCGGCATCTGTCACCATCGACATTGTCGCTTCACGCATCTCCAGTGCGCTGCCCACCCTCGTAACGCCAATCGAGGGCGGCACAAGCGCCATGATGGAATCGTCGATGTTGGCAGCGATGACGCGCACGGTTGCTCCTGCGCGGACGCCGGCCACGGCAATGGCCAGGCCCTGACGGCCAGAAGATTTGTTGCCGAGGAAACGCACCGGGTCGATAGGTTCGCGTGTGCCTCCGGCGGTTACCACAATGGTGCGGCCTGCGAGCAACGAAGACGTATCAGTGAGCGCCGATGCGTTGAGGACCTCGAGGGCACGGCGAGCGATCTCCTCGGGCGCGCGCAGACGCCCGACTCCTGTGTCGCCTGATCCGAGGGCGCCGGTGTCGGGATCGATGACGTGAATGCCGCGCTCACGCAGCGTCTTCACGTTTGCCTGAGTGGCAGGGGCCAGCCACATGTTCGAATGCATCGCAGGTGCCACAACGACCGGAGCGTTTGAGGCAAGCACGGTCAGCGACACCATATCGTCAGCGAACCCCCCTGCCAAGCGCGCGAGCGTGTTCGCGGTCGCGGGCACGATGATAATGAGATCGGCGATGCGCGCAAGCTCGACGTGCTCCGCGCGTCCCTCCCCCGCGATGTCGACGGCGACAGGACGAGAGGTGATGCCCTCCCAGGTCGATCGCCCCACAAAATCTAACGAGGCGCGCGTCGCTGCGACATACACGTCGTGGCCCGCGCGTTGACACTCGCGGACCACGATCGGTGCTTTGAAGGCTGCGACGCCGCCGGTGACTCCGACGACGATCGTTGCCACGTCAGGCCTCGGGGTTAGCTTCGAGAGAGAGCAGGCCCTCGTTGATCTCCCGCAGAGACACAGCCAGCGGCTTCTCGTCGGGCTGGACGTCGACGACAGGTCCCACGAACTGGATCATGTTCTGCTGAAGCTGCAGATTATAGGAGTTAATCTGGCGAGCACGCTTTGCGGCGAAAATAACCAACGCGTACTTGGAATCGACGTGCTCCAGCAGATCGTCAATGGGCGGGGATGTGATACCCACGGGCTGGGCAACAATTCCGGACATGCGTGTATTCCTCTCAGTGGCAGATTCAGATAGATACTACTCTAGGCCAATGAGTGCGGCCAGCTCACCCACCGCGCGCTCGACATCGTCGTTGATCACAATGTGGTCGAACTCGGATGCAGCCTCCAGCTCGATGCGAGCCGTCGCGAGGCGACGTTCTTGTTCCTCCGGCCCTTCAGTGCCGCGCCCGATGAGGCGACGCTCCAGTTCATCCCAGGAGGGTGGGGCCAAGAAAATAAACTGCGCGTCAGGCCTGTTGGAGCGTACCTGGCGGGCGCCCGAAAGGTCGATCTCCAGCAAGACTGGTTCGCCCGCTGCGAGCGCCTCGTCGACAGGGCCACGAGGAGTGCCATACTTGTTTTTCCCGTGAACAAGCGCCCACTCCAACATGTCTCCCCGTTCGATCATGGAGTCGAACTGTTCAGGTGAGACGAAGTAGTAGTGGACGCCGTTCAGTTCACCGGGCCGAGGATTGCGAGTCGTCGCCGAAACCGACACTTTCAGGTTCGGATAGCGCTTACACAGCGCAGCGACGACGGTTCCCTTTCCAACGGCGGTTGGGCCAGCAAGGACTGTCAATTGAGCCTGAGTCATGACTCAATTGTGCCATGTGTACCAGTATCAGCCGAAGCGTTCAACCAGTGCCTTGCGTTGGACGGGGCCAAGGCCTCGTACTCGCCTACTCTGTGCGATCTTGTACTCGTCCATGAGGACGGCGGCCGTGTTCGTACCGACACGCGGCAACGACTCCAAGAGCGAAACGACTTTCATCTTCGCTACGGCCTCGTCTGACTCAGCGAGTTCCAAAACCTCAGACAGGTTCATTGAGCGCGCCTTGAGTGCGTTCTTAACCTCGGCGCGACGCCGCCGTGCCTGGGTTGCCTTCTCAAGGGCCTGCGCCCTTTGTTCCGGCGTGAGATCAGGTAGTGCCATTCTGATCATCTCCTCCGTTGGGATCTTCGGTAAATAAACTATGTCACCTTTCAAAGCACATGCGCCATCCCAAAACGCCGACTTCCGATTAAATCGACAGCCTATTGTAGTGAATCAACAGTTGCAAGGTAGGCGTCGCGCAGACCAAGCACGCTGGGTCCGCCGCGCAGGATTGCCCGGGACGACGAGGCCACAACGGCGTCCTCCGCTCCTGCGAAAACCTCCCTGACCTGCGCTGGGCCACCGCCCTGCGCGCCCACTCCTGGAGCCAAAAATGCGCCCGTGAGGGCAGGCAGGTCAATACCCAGACGCTGCACAGCGTCGCCCACTGTCGCCCCAATGACGACACCTGCAGGACCGAGGTGTAATTTGTCACATGAGGCGTTAAAGTCCGCCAGTTGGGACACGATCTGACCTGCGACAGAGCGACCGTCCTGCCCCCGCGCGTGCTGCACGGAAGCGCCCTCAGGATTGGAGGTGAGTGCCAAGACAAACACTCCCCTGCCAGTAGCCTTGGCAAGTTCAAGAGCAGGAGCCAGAGAACCCACACCCAAGTACGGGGACAGGGTCACTGCGTCGGCGGCGAGCGGGGAGCCATCTGACAAATAGGCATCGGCGTAGCCGGCCATCGTCGAGCCGATGTCTCCGCGCTTAGCGTCGACGATACAGAGGGTCCCTACCTCGCGGCAGGCGGCGATCACTTCTTCTAGGACAGCGACGCCACGGGAGCCGTGGCGTTCGAAGAAGGCAGCCTGCGGCTTGAACGCAGCCACCCGCCCACCGAGGGCCTCGACAACGCGAAGAGAGAACTCCCGCACGCCAGTCGCATCGTCGTCAAGACCCCACTGAGCCAGGAGAGATGCATGCGGGTCAATCCCCACACACACGGGACCATACTCACGCATGGCAGCGTAGAGACGGTCACCGAATCCTAGAGAACTGGGGGCAGTTGTGGACGGTGTGTTCATCGTGTCTCCTCCGATCGGATCGCGTCCCACTCCTGCAGGGAGCGCACGGCGTAGGAGCCGCGCATACGGACCTCGATGGCTTGGACCATTGCGTTGAAGGCCTGTAGCGTCGTCACAGCAGGGCGATCCTGCGCTGCAGCAGCCGCGCGGATCTGGTAGCCGTCGTTACGCGGCGCGGAGCGCTGCGGCGTGTTGACGACCATGTCGATGAGGCCATCGTTGATGAGATCGACGACCGTGGGTTCGCCGTCTGTGCCGCGTCCCTCCGAAGACTTGCGCACAGCGCGAGCCGGAATGCCATTGCGGCGCAGCACTGAGGCAGTACCCGAGGTCGCCAGGATCGTGAAGCCCATTTCCGCCATGCGGGCGGCGGGCAGCACGATTGCACGCTTGTCGGTGTCCGCGATCGAAATGAAGACCGTTCCCGACGTCGGCATGTCCGTGGATGCGCCCAGCTGTGACTTAGCAAACGCCGTTGGAAAGTCGCGGTCAATGCCCATGACCTCGCCTGTCGAGCGCATTTCGGGGCCGAGCATCGTATCAACGATCTCACCTTTGGCCGTGCGGAAGCGGCTGAAGGGCAAGACGGCTGCCTTCACTGCAATGGACCCACCCTCAAGGATTTTGCGCGCGTCCGTTGTGGGGAGAACACCCTGCTCTCGCAGCGAAGAAATGGAGGCACCCACCTGGATAAGAGCCGCGGCCTTGGCCAGCTGCACGCCGGTTGCCTTCGAGGCGAAGGGAACAGTGCGGGAGGCGCGCGGATTGGCTTCGATGACATAGAGGGTGTCGGACAGGAGCGCAAACTGGATGTTGATGAGGCCTCGCACGCCGACGCCCTTCGCAATGGCCGCGGTCGAGGCAGTGATGCGTTCGAGTTCACGAGCGGACAACGTCATGGGAGGAAGCACGCACGACGAGTCGCCTGAGTGGATACCGGCCTCCTCAATGTGCTCCATAATCGCGCCCATGAACAGTTCATCGCCGTCGTATAGGGCATCCACGTCGATCTCGATAGCCGCATCCAAGAATCGGTCGATGAGGAGGGGGCCACGCGAGAACAACAGATCCGCGTCGTGACTTGCGAGGTACTCGCGCAGAGCCGACTCATCGTTGATGATCGCCATACCGCGTCCGCCAAGCACGAAGGATGGACGCACGAGCACGGGATAGCCGACATGCTCGGCCACAGTGACCACCTGCTCGGCTGTATTCGCGGTGTCGTGCGCTGGAGCAGGGCACCGCGCGGCCTCAAGCACCTTGCCGAACTCCTCGCGGTCCTCAGCCAAGTCAATCGCTCGAGGGCTGGTACCCAGGATCGGTACACCCGCACGCTCCAGGTCTGCTGCCAGCGACAGCGGTGTCTGCCCACCGAGCTGGACAACCATGCCCTTCACAGGACCCGCCGCGCACTCTGCGCGGTAGATTTCGAGGACGTCCTCGAGTGTGAGGGGCTCGAAATAGAGGCGATCGGAGATGTCATAGTCGGTCGAGACCGTCTCAGGGTTGCAGTTAACCATGATTGTCTCGTAGTGCTCACGTAGTGCCATGGCAGCGTGCACACACGAGTAGTCGAACTCGATGCCTTGGCCGATACGGTTGGGGCCGGCCCCCAGGATGATGACAGCCTCGCGTTCGCGCGGGCGCACCTCATTTTCCTGGTCGTAGGTCGAATAGTGGTAGGGCGTGCGGGCAGCGAACTCTGCGGCGCAGGTGTCCACCGTTTTATAGACAGGATGGATACCAAAGGCGCCGCGAACCTCGCGCACCGTGTCTTCGGACAAGCCTCGCATGGCCGCGATCTGACGGTCAGAGAAACCGTGGCGCTTCGCCTCAGCGAGGACATCGCCCGTCAGTGCTTCCGCATCGCGGATGCGCGTCGCGACCTCGTCCAGGAGGAACATCTGGTCGAGGAACCATGGGTCGATCTTGGTCGAAGCAAAAAGCTCCTCCAGGGTGGCGCCGCCACGAATCGCCTGCTGGACCTGGACCAGGCGTCCTTCGGTTCCAACGCCAGCGGACTCGACAAGCGCACGCGTCTCCTCGGGGGTAGGTGCGGGGCCATCCCAATGGAACTGAACACCGCCCTTGTCGATGGAACGAAGTGCCTTTTGCAGTGCTTCCGTGAAGCAACGACCGATCGCCATGGCCTCGCCGACGGCCTTCATCGACGTTGTGAGAGTGGGATCAGCGGCCGGGAACTTCTCGAAGGTGAAACGCGGGACCTTGACGACCACATAGTCGAGTGTCGGCTCGAACGAGGCCGGGGTCGAACCCGTGATGTCGTTGGGGATCTCGTCGAGCGTGTAGCCGGTAGCCAGGCGTGCGGCGATCTTCGCGATCGGGAAGCCCGTCGCCTTCGAGGCCAGAGCTGAGGAACGCGACACGCGCGGGTTCATTTCGATGACGATGATACGGCCTGTTTTCGGGTGAATTGCAAACTGAATATTGCAGCCGCCCGTGTCCACGCCCACCGCGCGAATGACCGCGATGCCGATGTCGCGCAGACGCTGCATCTCGCGGTCAGTCAGGGTCAATGCCGGTGCAACCGTGATCGAGTCGCCCGTGTGCACGCCGACCGGATCGACGTTCTCGATCGAACACACGACAACGACGTTATCCGCTTTGTCGCGCATGAGTTCGAGTTCGTATTCCTTCCAACCGAGGATCGACTCCTCCAGGAGTACCTCGGTCGTAATAGAAGCCGCCAATCCCTGGCCGGCGATGCGCTCGAGGTCCTCTGGCGTGTAGGCGAAGCCGGAGCCAAGACCACCCATCGTGAAGGAGGGACGCACAACGAGAGGGTAACCCAGCTCGGCGGCAGCCGCGTGGCATTCCTCGATTGTGTGAGCGATGAAGGAACGCGCGACCTCGGCGCCGGAACGCTCGACGATCTCCTTAAACTCCTCGCGGTCCTCGCCAGCACGGATCGCATCGATTGAGGCACCGATCAGCTCAACGTTGAAACGTTCCAGGATACCCATGTCAGCCAGGGCGACCGCCGTGTTCAAAGCAGTCTGGCCGCCCAGCGTGGGCAGCAGCGCATCGGGGCGTTCCTTCTCGATAATCGAAGCCACGACCTCGGGCGTGATGGGTTCGACATAGGTTGCATCCGCGATACCGGGGTCAGTCATGATCGTCGCCGGGTTGGAGTTGACCAGGATGACGCGCAGCCCCTCCTCCTTCAATACGCGGCACGCCTGGGTACCCGAGTAATCAAACTCGCACGCCTGACCGATGACGATGGGACCAGACCCGATGACGAGGACGGATGACAGATCATTCCTGCGGGGCATCAGTGGGTCTCCTTCGCGGCGGTCATGAGCGACATGAAACGGTCGAATAGCAGCGCCGCATCGTGTGGGCCGGCGGCTGCCTCGGGGTGGTATTGGACGGAGAAAGCGGGAATATCGAGCGCACGAAGCCCCTCAACGACGCCGTCGTTGAGGCCCACATGCGACACCTCAACGCGACCGTAACGACCCGACTCAAAGGGAGCCACCGACGGTTCCCCCACGGGGGCATCCACGGCGAAACCGTGGTTATGCGCGGTGATCTCCACGCGTCCCGTCTCCAGGTCCTTCACGGGTTGGTTGATGCCACGGTGCCCATAGTTCAGCTTGTACGTGCCGTAGCCGAGTGCACGACCGAAGAGCTGATGACCAAAACAGATACCGAAGTAGGGAATACCAGCATCCAGGACGCCGCGAAGCACGCCAATCTCACGGTCAGCGGTCGACGGGTCACCCGGGCCATTCGAGAAGAACACGCCATCTGGATGCAACGCCTCAATGTCCGCGAAGGACACCGTCGAAGGCACGACATAGACCCGAGCTCCGCGCGCCGCCAAGTGGTAGGGCGTACGCGATTTGATGCCAAGATCGACCGCCACAACGCGTGCAAGGGGTTCCTTACCCTCGTAGTCACCTAGAGGCTCAACCACGTAGGTCTCATCCGTGGATACTTCGGCGGCCAGGGCCTGCCCGCTCATTACGGGCGACTCCGAGACGATCCGCACGAGCGAAGCCAGGGCCTCGTCCCCCATGTACTGGGCACCCGCAGGTAGCGCATCTCCCGAGAAAATACCAGCGCGCATCGCACCACGTTCACGGATGTGGCGCGTGATCGCACGGGTGTCCACGTCGGCGAGGCCGACGATACCCTGGGCGATTAGCTCGTCCTCGAGTTCGCGGCGGGCACGCCAATTCGACGCTCGACGCGCCGCGTCACGCACGATAAAGCCCGCTACCCAGATGCGAGAGGATTCCGGGTCCTCGTCGTTGACACCCGTGTTGCCGATGTGTGGTGCCGTCATAACGACGATCTGGCGGTGATATGAGGGATCGGTGAGCGTCTCCTGATAACCCGTCATGCCGGTCGAGAAGACGATCTCACCGAGCGTGCGACCGCGCGCCCCCCACGCGCGCCCCTTGAAGACTGTGCCGTCTTCCAGGACGAGCAGAGCAATATCGGTCGTGGTCATCGATCCTCCTTGGCGATCGGGGTGGAATCGGCGACCGTCGGCACGCCGCCATAGATCGTGAAGCGTACCTGGCCGGGCAGCTCCATGCCGCGGAACGGGCAGTTCGTCGAGCGGGTCCACTGTTTGGCAGGGTCAATAGTGATGCGCGCAGCGGGATCAACGAGTGTGACGTGGGCGGGGGCACCTACAACCAGGCCCCGGCCTTGCGTCTCGACGCGACCGATGCGCGCCGGTGCCGTTGACAGGACGCGCGCGACATCCTCCCAGGTCATACGACCGGTATTCACCATCGTTTCGATGACGATCGGCAGCGCCGTCTCCAGTCCCGTCATACCACAAGCACCGGCCTGCCACTCGCAGTCCTTCATCTCAAGAGGATGTGGGGCATGATCCGTCCCCACGACGTCGATCGTGCCGTCGGCCAAGCCTTCACGTACCGCCTCGACGTCCTCTGCGCGGCGCAGCGGCGGGTTAACTTTATAGAGCGGGTCGTAGGTGGCTGCCAGCTGCTCCGTGAGCAGCAGGTGGTGGGGGGTCACCTCGGCGGTGATGTCGACGCCTTGAGCCTTGCCCCAGCGCACGATGTCGACTGACCCCGCTGTGGAGAGGTGGCACACGTGTAGACGCGAGCCGACATGCTTGGCCAGCAGGATGTCGCGAGCGATAATCGCTTCTTCGGCGACCGCCGGCCATCCAGTCAGTCCCAGCTCGCCGGATAGTGCTGACTCGTTCATCTGGGATCCCTCAGTCAGGTCAGGATCCTGGCTGTGTTGGGCGATGACGCCGCCGAATCCCTTGACGTATTCGAGGGCACGACGCATGAGGACGGGGTCTGAGACGCATTTGCCGTCATCGGAAAAGACGCGCACTTTCGAGCGTGAGCGAGCCATCGATCCGAGGGCCGCGAGGTGTTTGCCTTCCAGGCCCTTCGTGACGGCGCCGACGGGACGCACCTCCACCCAGTCAGCTTCCTCGCCCAGGCGCGCCACCTGATCGACGATGGCGGCCGTGTCCTGAGTGGGGGTCGTGTTCGCCATCGCGTGGACGGCGGTATATCCGCCGACGGCTGCCGCGCGTGTGCCGGTAAAGACGGTCTCTGCGTCCTCGCCGCCGGGCTGGCGCAGGTGGGTGTGAATGTCGACGAGGCCGGGCAAAGCAATGAGACCGTCCGCATCGATAACGCGCGGGTCATGCACCGTGTCTGCGGTACCGACGCCAATTGCGACGATGACACCGTTGGACAACGCAATGTCGGTCGGCTCCCCGCCCAACAGGGATGCGCCCTTGATGAGGATGTCGCGGGTCTGCTCAGTCATTGTTGTGTCCTTCCGATGCGAGGAGCAGGTAGAGGGCAGCCATGCGAATGCACACGCCGTTACCGACCTGTTCGACGATGACAGAGTGGGGAGAATCGGCTGCCGCGGCGCAGATTTCAAGGCCGCGGTTCATCGGGCCAGGATGCATAACGACTGCGTCGGCGCGCAGCTTGGTGAATCGCTCGGGGGTGAGGCCGTATTCGGCGTGGTAGGAGCCTGGTGAGGGGAAGAAACCTCCGCCCGCGCTCGACATGCGTTCTCTTTGCACGCGCAGCATCATGACTGCGTCGGGTTCGGTGGTCAAGGCTTCGTCGAAGTCGTAACAGGTATCGCAGTTCCAGGTTTCAATTCCGAGCGGCAGCAGCGTCGGGGGTGCCACAAGTGTGACGCGAGCGCCCAGCAGGGTTAGCAGGTCGACGTTGGAGCGGGCGACGCGCGAGTGCAGGATGTCGCCGACGATCACGACGTGGGCGCCGTCGAGGCCGGTGCCAGGTTCGGGGACGCGGCCAGCCAAGTCCGGTGCACCGAAGTGCCTTCGCAACGTCATTGCGTCGAGCAGAGCCTGTGTTGGGTGTTGGTGGGTGCCGTCGCCGGCATTCAGGACGGGAAGGTTCATCCAACCGGCGTGGGCCAGCCGATGTGCGGCGCCCGAGGAGGAGTGACGCACGATGACGGCGTCGGCCCCCATGGCCTGCAGTGTCAGGGCAGTGTCTTTGAGGGATTCGCCTTTAGAGACGGAGGAGCCACGCGACTGGAAGTTGATGACGTCTGCACTGAGGCGCTTCGCTGCGGTTTCGAAGGAGATGCGCGTGCGCGTGGAATCTTCGAAGAAGAGGTTAACGACCGTCTTGCCTTGGAGTGTCGGAAGTTTCTTGACGCTCTGGCGCTGCGTGGCGGCCATCCGTTCCGCTGTGTCGAGGATCAGGATCGCCTCCTCGCGTGTCAAGTCACGGATTGAAATGAGATGGCTCAGGCTCATCGCTTACAGGCCCTTCCCTAGCAGGACGCCGTCGCGTCCATCGATTTCGTCGAGCAGGATGGTGACACTTTCATCCCGCGAGGTCGGCAGGTTCTTGCCGACGTAGTCCGGTCGGATCGGTAGCTCGCGGTGGCCGCGGTCAATAAGGACGGCGAGTTGGACGGCTGCGGGCCGACCGATCCGGGTGAGTGCGTCGAGTGCGGCTTTGATTGTCCGTCCGGTGTACAAAACGTCGTCCACCAGGACAACTGTCTTTCCGTCGATGCCGGTGACTGGAATCAGTGTTTCCTTGGGGGCGCGCAGAGGCTGACTGGCCAGATCATCGCGGAACATCGTTGTATCGATGATGGCGAGATCGGCATTGCCGGCGGAAACGTCACGAAGCCTGTTGATGAGACGACGGGCCAGGGTCGCCCCGCGTGTGGGGATGCCGGCGATGATGAGGTTGTCGCTGCCGCCGTTGCGTTCGACGATCTCGTAGGCGATTCGGGTGAGAGAGCGGGCAACGTCACCCGCTCCGAGTACTTCTTTGCCGCGCGATGCGCGGTCCGCGTGCAGTGATCCCACTGCGTGCTCCTTCCCCGCCTCACAGGACGGTCATTAAAGGATGTGTTCCACGTCAATACTACGCGTCGGACAAACAATGCGTTGAAGGGGGCGTACGTGTGAAAGGCCACGTGGGAAGGCATATGAGGCGGCGTGTCGAGGGTGCGCGCGGTGTGGGGCATGTCCCCGTGGTGGACGCCGGGGCGTGAGGCTATGAGGGATATACCCGGTAGGGGTATAGAAGCATACCCCTACCGGGTATCGACGCCTCGCGCAAACAGTACGCCCGTCACCTACGAAGGGAATGAAAGGGTTAGAGCCGTTAAAATTGATACCGTGCGATCACGCGCACCTATCCAACGTCGACAGACAGGACGATCACGCAATGACCATTGAAGAACTGCCCACTCCCGGTGTCCACGGCGGCGGCTGCGGGTGCGGAGGACACGACGGCGGCGAGCCCACGATCGATGCGACCGCTATCCCCCACCGGCTCCGTCACGCGGCGGTGCTGGGCGCAGCCGGGTCGATGAACGCCGGCGAGGCGTTCATCATCCGCGCTCCCCACCTGCCGCGCCCGCTGCTCGCGCAGATCATGCAGCTGCCCGGCGAATGGACCTTCGAGGTCCTCGTCGATGGCCCGGAGTACTGGGACGTGCGCACCACGCGCGTCTCCCTGTGAGGGCGCCCGACCAGGGATCACAACGCCGACGCATACAAGTGTGGCCGCCACGAACAACCGTGGCGGCCACACCCATGCACTTGTGTCGTCGAGGCGTCGGCTCAGTATTCCTCGAGCAGCTCGTCAAGCTCGTCCTCGACGCTTCCGCCATCGAGAGGCGTTGCACCTTCAGGAAGCGCTCGGACGGGTGCCTCCTGCACAGGCAAAGACCCATCGGATTCACCGTGATCGACGGGTCCTGACACGGCCTCGTCACTCTCCGAGGAAACAACCACAGGTCCCTCATCGTCGTCACCACGCCTGCGCGACCAGGCGGGAGAAGCTAGATCCTTGCGAATCGCATCCAGGACCGCATTCACGAACGAGGGCGACGTATCAGTCGAAATCGAGCGAACAATCGAAATCGCCTCATCGATAGCAATGATCGGCGACACCTCGTCGTTCTCCAGCATCTCCCACACGGCTACGCGCATGACGGCCAGATCGACAGCAGCAATACGATCCAAGCCGGGCACGCGGGCATGCGCCGAAATCAGGGAATCAATGCGGCGCAGATTGTCGGCCACACCAGCGATGATCTGGATCGAAAAATCCGGGAGCGGAGTCTGCGCAGCCGTGATAACACGGCGCTCGCGCAGCAGGTCGCGCAGCACGTCGGGGTTTGACCCCATTCCGCGCTGGTCGGCCTCGTACACCACGTCGGCAGCGCGCTTGCGGGCCTTCGTGCGCGAGGTGAAGCGATGCTGCTTCGACATTACTCGGTCACGCGACCCGAGTACGAGCCGTCGCGGGTGTCTACCTTGACGCGGGTGCCTTCCTCCATGAAGAGGGGGACCTGGATCTCGTAGCCGGTCTCGAGCGTCGCGGGCTTGGTACCGGCGGAGGAACGGTCACCCTGCAGGCCGGGCTCGGTGTGCGTGATCGTCAGGACGACGGTGGCGGGCAGCTCAACGAACAGGACGGTGCCGTCGTGCTGGGAGACGATGACGTCCTGGTTCTCGACCATGAAGTTGCGGGCATCGCCCACGGTCTCGGCAGGAACGTTGATCTGCTCGTAGGTCGACTGGTCCATGAAGACGTAGTCGGTGCCGTCCTGGTACAGGTACGTCATGTCGCGGCGGTCGACGGTCGCGGTCTCGATTTTCAGGCCAGCGTTGAAGGTCTTGTCGACGGTCTTGCCGGACAGCACGTTCTTGATCTTGGTGCGCACGAAGGCCGGACCCTTGCCGGGCTTGACGTGCTGGAATTCGACAACCTGCCAGAGCTGGCCGTCGATCACCATGACGAGGCCGTTCTTCAGATCATTTGTCGTTGCCACAGGGGTACCTCACTTGAGAAGGAATCAGTAATCAGGGGTCAGTTTACACGCGCGGGCGACGAAATCCGCGACTTCTTGCGGGGTGCGGGTACTCGTATCGACTGTTGTGTCGGCCACGGCCGCATACGCCTCGCGTGCCTGTGTCATCAGCTGGGTGAGGACCGCGCGGGGTGCGCCAAGTCCCACCGACCGCGGTGCGCCCAGGTTTTCTCGGCGAGATACCGCGGAAAGATCGGCGCCGAGCTCGACGACATGCGCGCCCGCGGCACGTGCTTGCTGAATTGCCGAGGCCGTGGCGGAGTCGAGGGGTTGGGAGGCCCCGAGCGTGACAATGCCCTCGTTAGCGTCTAAAAGGTGCGCGGCCTGCGCACGGGCGGCCTCGGCCAGGCGCGGGTCGCGCCCGACGACGAGGGTGCGCATCGGTGCGCCCAGGCTCTCCTCGACGGCGGCGTCGACCTCGTAGAGAGGCATGCCGTAGCGCTCAGACAGGAGCCGACCGACCGTCGTCTTGCCCGATCCCGTCACTCCGATGAGGACGATCATGCTCACGGGCGAATTCCGATCGCCTCTGCGGGAGCCGTGAGCTCGCCGGGTTCGACGGCCTCGGTGCGCGGGTTCGCGATGCCGTCCAGGAGGACGAAACGCAAGACGCCTCGGCGTACCTTCTTGTCCGAGGCCATGATGTGCGTCAGCTCCTCGAGGGTGTGTCCCTCGTAGCGCGTGGGCAGGCCAACGCGGGAGAAGAGCTCGTCGTGGCGCGCAACATCCTCGGAGCTGAGCTGCCCACGGGCGTGAGCGAGTCGCGCGGCGAAGCAGCAGCCGACGGCGACCGCGTCCCCGTGGCGCCACGTGTAGTCGTTCGCGCGCTCGATCGCGTGGGCGAGGGTGTGCCCGTAGTTGAGAATCTCCCGCAGGCCCCCCTCGGTCAGGTCGGCAGAGACGACCCTCGCCTTGACGGCGACCGCGCGCGTCGTGATCTCGGCCAGCTGCTCGCTGGAGGGATCGAGGAGCACGTCAGGGTCAGTCTCCTCCACGATGCGCAAGATGACCGGATCGGCGATGAAACCGCACTTGATGACTTCGGCGGCCCCGGCGGCGAGGTCCTCGCGCGGCAGCGAGGACAACAGGCTCATGTCGGCGACGACGGCGCGGGCCGGGTAGAACGAACCGACGAGATTCTTGCCTACCGACGTGTTGATGCCGGTCTTGCCGCCGACGGCCGCGTCGACCATGCCGAGCAGCGTGGTCGGAACGTTGATGAGACTCACGCCTCTCAGCCAGGTGGCGGCTACGAAACCCGCCATGTCGGTGGTCGCTCCCCCGCCCATGGCGATGATCGCGTCCTTGCGGCCCAGCTGCAGGCGCCCGCACGTGTCCCACAGGTCGGCCACGACCTCGATGGCCTTGCCGGCCTCGGCGTCGGGGTGGTCGGCAGTGGCGGCCTCGTACCCGAGGCTGCGCAGATGCTCGGCCAGGGCCTGCGCGCGGGCGGCGAGCGGGCGGGCGTGGACGATGAGGGCCTTGGTCGCCGCCGAGTCGAGCGCGGCGACGATCGGATCGAAACCGAGATCGCGTCCGACGGTGATGGTCGACGGCTGGACGCCGGTCACCTCGATGGTGGTGCTCATGAGTGCTCCAGGTGGGTGAGAATGTCGGTGACGACGCCGTCGGCTGGGCCCGGACCGCTGGGAACGGTCAGCGTGGCGACGGCGCGGTAGTGGGGTTCGCGCGCCTCGCGCAGGCGCCGCAGCGCCCCGTCGGGATCCGTCGCGAGCAAAGGACGATGGGTCTTGGACGCGGTCCGGCGCACGAGCTCATTGTGGGGAGCGTCAATGTAGACGACGGTGTGGCCAGCGAGCAGGTCGCGCACGGCCTGCGTGGCGGCCGCTCCCCCACCCAGAGACACGACCGCGCTGCGCGTGAGCGCGCAAGCGACCGCGTCGGTTTCCATGACGCGGAAGGCGGCCTCGCCATCGATGGCGAAAATGTCGGCGATGGGTCGCCCCTGGCGCTCTTCGACGAGATCGTCGGTGTCCACGTGGTCCACACCGAGGCGGGAGGCCAGGAGGCGACCGACCTTCGACTTACCGGCGCCGGGCAGACCGACGAGCACGATGGGTAGGTTTACGCTCATGCGCGCTCCCCCACGGCATTCAGGTAGGTGGCCAGATTGCGGCGCATCTCGCCCACCGAACGTCCGCCCGCGTGATCGAAGAGGGCGTCGGCCAGCACCAGGGCCACCTCGGCCTCGGCGATGACTGCGCCGGGAACGACCTGGCAGGTGTCGGAGCGCTGGTGCAGGCCCACCGCCTCCTCACCGGTCGCCAGGTCCACGCTGCGCAGGGCGCGCGGGACGGTCGAGATCGGCTTGAAGCCGGCGCGCGCGACGACGGGAGCACCGTTGGAAGTGCCGCCCTCAATGCCGCCCGCGTGGTTGGACGTGCGTGTCAGATGCCCGTCCTTCCCGCGCACGATCTCGTCGTGCGCGGCGGAACCGAGCAGGGCGGCCTGGGCGAATCCATCGCCGATCTCGACGCCCTTGACGGACTGGATGGACATGAGGGCGCCCGCGAGGCGGGCATCCAGGCGTTCTCGCGCGCTCACGTGCGTTCCCAGGCCCACCGGCACGTCGTAGGCGATGACCTCGACGATGCCGCCGATGGTGTCCCCCGCGTGCTTTGCTTCGTCCACGGCGGCCTCGAAGCGCGCGTTGTCGGCCGGGTCGAGCGTGCGCATGGACGCGGCGCACAGGGCTTCTTCGTCGGCGGGCGTGGGCACGGCCTGCGACGTGGCACGCTGGGCGCCCACGGCCACGACGTGAGAGACGAGGCGAACGCCGGCCACCTGATCGAGGAGCGCCTCGGCCAGCGTGCCGAGGGCGACGCGCGCGGCGGTCTCGCGGGCGGAGGCGCGCTCGAGGACGGGGCGAGCCTCGGGCAGATCGTAGGAGAGCATGCCGGGCAGGTCGGCGTGACCCGGGCGAGGCCTCGTCAACGGGCGGTTACGCGCGACCTCGCGCTCGTCGCCGGCACCGGCATCAATGAGAAGAGCCGAGGGATCCACGGGGTCCGCGCTCATGACGGTCTCCCACTTGGGCCACTCCGAGTTTCCAATCCGAATAGCAACGGGAGCACCCGTGGTCACCCCGTGACGTACACCCGCGAGGATCGACACCTCGTCGGTCTCGAACTTCTGACGAGCACCGCGCCCATAGCCCAAGCGGCGTCTGGCCAAGGCACGTCGCAGGTCATCAGTCGTGACATGCAGTCCCGAAGGAAGCCCCTCGATCATGGCAAGCAGTGCGGGCCCGTGCGATTCTCCGGCGGTCATCCATCTCAGCATGTCCCCCAGTGTCCCACAAGGCCAAGTGCCCATGCCTGCCGTCTCTCACGGGGTGAACGATCAGGACGAGGAGGACTGTGCGGCTCCGGACAGATTCGGTTCAGTACCCAGGATGTCAATAACGATGCACAGCGTGTCGTCACCGGCCGCCAGGTCCGGTGGAATCGTGATGGCCAAACGCGACCCAACCTTCTGATCAACCAGAGCCGACTGAAGACCACGCATAGCAGTCCCGAGGTTAATGACCTGCGGGATGCCCGTCTCCCACGTGGATACACGAACAACGCCGTCTGTCCAGCCCAGCACGGTGAACTGGGCGACGACCCGATCGCTCTCGTGCACCTGCACACCGTCCCCCTTGATGAGGGCTTGAGTCGTCACACCGTCGGGCACGGTCGCTGAGTGCGTGACGATGGGACCTTCAGGACTCATCTCAACGCTCAAAGGACCCACCGTTGCATCCACACTGGTGCCGACCGCAATGTTGGGCAGGATGTCGATGACATCAACCTCGATATTGCTACTCGAGCCGGGCGCGCCCGCTCCGGCCGCAATAGTCCGGAAAGCAACCAGACGGGAACCCTCGCGCTTGCCCACGACCATGCGCGTCAGCTCATCACCGATCGCGTCCGTGCCGACGATTCCTAGGCTCAGCTGGGGACGTCCCGATTCTGACAGCGTCTGTCCGCTCGCTCCATCGAATGCCGTAATCGCAACGAGAACAGGCGACCCTTCTGTAATGTCGCGACCGCTGCCGTCGACGATGGTGGTTGCCTTCGTCCCGTCAACCTCCAAAGGAGCCTTGATTTCAATAGTCGGCGTTGCGCCCACGCGACCGGACACACTCACCCGCTCGAAGAGAGGCAACGTCGTCGACTGGGCACTGGTCTCGGCTGGGACTTCAACCTGGGACCGATCCGTTGATTGGACGGCCCACCAGGCGACGCCGACTCCCGCAGCAATGAGAACCAACGCGATCACAAGGCGTCCCAGCAATGAGGCACGCGAGGCACCCCGGGAGCGTCCGCCTCTCGCAGCAGCACGCCGCGAGGAGCCTTTCGAGCGTCGGGGACTCACGGAGTCAGGGGTCTGTGCAGCAGGGCTCATGCGGGAATCGTAGGAGACGACGCGTTGATCTGCTCGATGAGTCCATCAACGCGCGGGTCGGAAGTGGCCAAAGGATCCTGCAGGGAGAGCGGAATCGCCGTGGAATCGTCCAGGCGTACGTGCACCCAATCGACGCTGAGGTCAGCGCGTGCATCCTCCGCCGCCGCGATGATGCGACCGCGCAGGTGAGCGCGTGTCGTCGTCGGCGCAACGGTGGTGGCGCGGGCCACCCCCTCCGGCGTCGTGAGGCGTCGCATGAGGCCGGCGCGTTCCATGCGCTCACGCAGACCCTGCGCCGTGATGTCCGAATAGGACAGTTCGAGGCGGGCCACTCGCGGGTCGCTCAGGGCAGCGCCGGTGCGCGCGCAGTAGGAGTCGAGCAGTGAGCGCTTGATGGCGATGTCGAGTTCGGTGTCGACCCCGCTCCAGTTGCCGCTCGCGATCGCGTCGAGGCCACGACCCCACAGGTCGACGACGTAGGCGCGCATCGGGTCGAGCTCGGCGACGGGGATGCGAGCGAGCACGCGCTCGCGGATTTCGCGCTGCAGGGCGACGGCCGAGGTGGTGCGGCCCGAGGCCAGCTCTATCGGCGTGGAGCCGGTCAGATCCGCGTTGATCTCTCGGATCGCTCGCATCGGATCAGCGAGCGCGAGATCCTCGATCTGGAGTCCGTCTTCGATGGCGTGGATGAGAAGATCGGTCATGCCGACCTTCAAAACTGTCGTCGGCTCAGCAACGTTTGTGTCACCAACGATCACGTGCATGCGCCGGTATGCGCCTGAATCGGCCAAGGCCTCGTCGCGCGTGTTAATGATCGGACGCGAGCGGGTCGTCGCGGAAGAGACGGCATCCCACATCTGGTCCGCTCGCTGAGAAAACTGTAGTCGCGGCGTGGCAGCAGACGTGTTGATCCACCCGTTGCCCACCAGGATCTGACGTGTCACAAAGAAAGCGACGAGCGCGTCGGCGACCTGGCGGAAGTCACGGCGTCGGTGCAGCAGATAGTTCTCGTGACAGCCATACGAGTTGCCTTGGGAGTCCAGATTGTTGCGGAACAGGTGTATGTGCAGGTCGGTGCCGAGCTCTAAGAGCGCTTCGTCGGCTTGGACCGCCAGGTCGGCGAGTATGACGGAACCCGCGCGGTCCTGCTCGAGAAGGTCCTCCAGGCGGTCGCACTCGGCTGTTGCGTACTCGGGGTGGGCGCCCACGTCCAAGTAGAGGCGTCCGCCGTTACGAAGGAACAGGTTGGAGGAACGGCCCTGGTGTAAGAGCGGCTCGAACAGCTGGCGAGCGGCGTGCTCGGCGTCCATCGGCGCCGCCCCGGACGGGGACGCGGCCGTCAGCCCGTACTCCGTTTCGATGCCGAAAACTCTCCGCCTCACGTCACTGGCCGCCCTTCTGGACGAAACCCTGCACGAAGGCTTCGGCGTTCGTCTCGAGGACGGAGTCGATCTCGTCAAGGAGTGAATCAATCGATGCGGTACGTGCCTGCACCTGGCCCGCCGCCTCGGTGGCGTCGTCGTCGGGCGTGGGGCCGCCGGCAAAAATCTGGTTCGACATGGTGTGTTCTTCTTTCTGTCGTCGTCTCAGCGTGTGGAGGTGTCGCGGGCATCGGCGATCGGGAATCGGAGAAGGTCACCTTCCCCGGGGTCGAAGACGAGCGATGACCACGAGGCCTTGACCAGGTCCGGGCGGTTCCCGACCGCCCACCCTCGCACGTGCGCGCGCGTGTTCGTTGGTGCTACGTCGGCGGCACGTTCGACTTGCTCGTCCGTCACCAGGCGCGTGACCATGCCGGCCTTCGCGAGACGATGGACGAGGCCGTGGCTGGGACGCAGGTCCGCCCACTGCAGGTCGATGGCAGCCAGGCGCGGATCGTTCCATTCCAAGCCAGCTCGTTCCTTCTGGCGCTTGACGATCTGGTACTTTCCGACCCACTCAACGTCTGCTGCCACCGAGAAAAGGTCAGCGCGCATGCGGTCGAGGACGGACTGCCACAGCGTGAGGATCTCCCGGTCCGCCGCCGTAGGTGTGGTTCCAGTCTCTTCAAAAACACCGAGGACGAGGTCCAGATAGATCTGTTGAAGCTCAACTGCCGTGTACGAGCCACCAGCTGTGCCGATTGTGTAGTCAAGGTCAGGGTGATGGGACACGTTCCACGTCTCCTGGACAGGATCGTCCATGACGAGCGCATCCCAGCGCAGGTCGGTGCCCTGCTCGATGGCCCACAGGACCAAGGAGGTCGTCCCGAAGCGCAAGAAGGCGGACACGTCGAACATGTTGCCGTCGCCGCCGATCACGTGCAGGCGGCGGAAGTGTGCGGGGTTGGCGTGGGGTTCGTCGCGCGTGTTGATGATCGGGCGGTTGAAGGTCGTCTCAAGTCCGACCTCGTTCTCGACGAAGTCGGCGCGCTGGGACATCTGGAAGCCCGGTACCTCGCTCTTTTGCCCGCGCCCGACCCGGCCCGCGCCACAGATCACGGGTCGGGTAACCATGAAGGGGATCAAGCCACGGATGATGGTGTCCAGGTCGGTGATGCGAGGCATCTGATAGTTCTCGTGGGTCCCGTAGGCCGCGCCCTTGCCGTCCGTATTGTTCTTCACCAGGACAATGGGTTCCTCACCGAGGGCATCCAAACGCTCCATGACGCGTCGAGCAATGACTTCGCCCGCCCGATCCCACAGGAGGGCGTCGCGCGCCCCAAGGGTCTCAGGAGCCGAGTATTCCGGATGTGCATGGTCCACGTAGAGTCGCGCGCCGTTGGTAAGCACCGCGGTCGTTGCCGCAGGTAGAGCGAGCTCCTCCGCGGTGGGGCGAGCGATGGGCTCGGAGCCTCCCGAAGGGGCCAAGTGATAGGGGTCATCGGTGAGCAGAGACGGGTCGACGGCGGCGCGCGACATGCGCATCCCACGCAGGTCGTTGAGCGGGTCTTCGCCCGTGTAGTCCCACCGCACGATGCCAGCGCCCTCAGACGGGGTGCCAATACGTGAAATTTCGCCGTATGCGGACACAACGCGGGTGGACAAAGCAATCGGGTTGGCCCACGCGTCGCCCGGGCGGTAGACGCCGTACTCGGTTTCGGTCCCGATGATGCGTTCGCTGCTCATCTCACTGCTCCAATCGGCTTCACGCTGACAATTTCGGGCGCGAGTCCGCTCGTGCGAGCCCAGTCCTCCGGCGAGGACGTCGCTGCCAACTCTAACGATTCGTTCATTTCCTCGTGCACGCCGCGCAACAGGTGATCCATGGTCAGACCCGACGCAGTTCCCGTTAGTGCATCCTTAATCGCATACTTCTTAGCACGCTCCACGATGCCAGCGATGAGCGCTCCGGACACGAGGTCGGCGAGGTAGATGCGCTTGTGCTCGCCGCTCACGAGCGTCGCGAGGAACAAAGCGGTCGTCTCATCGCGGGTGTACAGCGCGTCCACGGCGCGTTCGATCATCCCCGCCACGGCCTCGTCGAGGCTGCCGAAGCGGGCGACTTCGGAGGCGTGGATCGGGACCCGAGGGGTCAGGTACTTCGAGAAGATGTCGAGCGCGCCCGCACGGTCGGGGCGGTCCACCCGGATGCGCACGTCCAGGCGCCCGGGGCGCAAGACGGCGGGGTCGATCATGTCCGCGCGGTTGGACGCGCCGATAATGACGACGTTGTCGAGGGATTCGACACCGTCCATCTCGGCCAGGAGCTGCGGGACGATCATCGTCTCAACGTCCGAAGATACTCCCGTGCCGCGCGTGCGGAAGAGAGCCTCCATCTCGTCGAAAAAGATGACGACGGGAGTGTCTCCGGCTGCGAGCGTGCGCGCACGGGCGAAGATCGCGCGAATCTGACGTTCTGTTTCTCCCACGAACTTGTTGAGCAGCTCGGGACCCTTGATCGACAGGAAGAACGTCGAGGCCCCGCCACGCCGGGACAGGGAGTTCGCGACCGCCTTGGCGATGAGTGTCTTGCCCGACCCGGGCGGGCCGTACAGAAGGATGCCCTTGGGTGGGCGAAGACCGAAACGGCGATAAAGCTCAGGGTGACTAAAAGGCATCTCGATGGAGTCACGTACCTGCGCGATCTGAGCGTCGAGGCCTCCGATGTCCCCGTAGGTCACGTCGGGCACCTCGGGGGTGAGGAGCTGCTCGACGTCCTCGCGCACGATGCGTTCGAGCGCGATACCCGAGCGTGCGTCCACGACGAGGGAATCCCCGGGGCGCAGGTTGCCGTGTCGTAGCGGCCCGGCGAGCTCCAAGAGAGTCTCCGCGCCGCCCTCGGCGGCGACGAGCACGCGGTCGGTACCCACCAGCTCCAGGACGGAGACGACCTGCCCGCTGCGCGCGAAATCGTCCGCGGCAACCGCGATCATCGTGTCGTCCAAGCGTACCCACTGCCCGTAGGACAGGTCGGTGACGTCGAGCTTGGGCGAGACCGCCACGCGCATGCGCTTGCCGCCCGTCACGACCTCGATCTGGCGCGCGGCTGGGAAGGCTCGCACGAAGGTCGCGAGCGTCTGCGGCGGGCGTGACACGTCAGCCAACTCGCCCTGGAGGCGGATCAGCTCCGTGCGTGCGGCCGTCAGGGCGCTCGTGAGGCGTCCGTTCTTCTCTTCCAGCGAGACGACGCGTCGTTCGAGCGAGAGGCGCTGGTCGGTGTCATTCATCGGTCTGTGCCTCTCGTCCTTCGCTGGCCCACGTGTCGGCCTGCGCGACGACGTCGCGGCGCACCTTACGGACCTTCTTCTCAGAGTTCACGCGCTGGCCAACCTTCTCCAGGGACCAGTCCGCCTCGTCGTCCCAGGCTCCACCTTGGCCCTCCGCGGCCTTAGCGGGGCGGGTCGAACGCTCCTGCGGCGTGACGCCGGGGGCAAGAAGTCGGGTGACGACGAGGAATCCGGTGTGCGCGACCATGCGGTGCTCGGGGCGCACAGCCAGGCCGTCAAGGTGCCACTCGCGGCGCATGTCCTCCCACGCAATCGGGTCCGTGAAGCGCTCGGACGCACGCAGATCCTCCACAAGGCGCGACATCTGGGTCACGGTTGCCACGTAGCAGATGAGCACACCGCCGGGAATGAGCGCGTGGGTAATCGCCTCAATGTTCTCCCAGGGGGCCAGCATGTCGAGGACCACGCGGTCCACGCTACCCTGCTTGGCGGACCACAGCACCGCATCGACGTCGCCGACGCGCAGGTCCCACGCGGGATGACGGTGTCCAAACCACAGGTCCACGTTCGCCGTGGCGATGTCGGCAAAGTCCTGGCGACGCTCCACGGAGATCAGGTGCCCCTGCGGGCCGACGGCGTCCAGGAGCGCCATCGACAGGGCACCCGACCCGGCCCCGGCCTCGACGACCGTGGCACCTGGGAAAATGTCGCCCATGTGGGTGATGACGCCGGCGTCCTTCGGGTAGACGACGGCGGCTCCGCGCGGCATCGACATGACGTAGTCGACCTGGAGGGGACGCAGGATCTGGAACTGGCGGCCTTCGTCTGTCACGATGACTTGACCGTCCGGGCGGCCGATCACGTCGTCGTGGTTGAATCCGCCGCGGTTAGACTGGAAGCGTCCGCCACGTACCAGGATGACCTGGTGGAAGCGCCCCTTCGGATCGCGGACCTGAACGCGGTCGCCCTCGGAAAGGAGACCCCGGCGGACGGACTGACCAAAGTCGGTGGCCGTTTCGAAATTATTACGCTGAATAGTCATTACGTAAAGAATAGCGCCTCGAACCTTCGCACCCCTTGCAGGACGCAGATGGGGGCGGCGGGGGTTAGCGTGGTATTCATGACAGACCTGATCGCCCCCTTGCCCGGTCCGCGTACGTGGGAGCCCGCACTGTCTGCGTCGCGCGCCAAGGAATACGAACGCTGCCCGCTTCAGTACCGCCTGCATGTCCTGGATGGTTACCGCGAACCAGAGACACGCGCGAAGGCTCTAGGCACGGTCGTGCACGCTGTCCTTGAGGAGCTGTTTGGGCTTGCTCCGAACGAGCGCACCCCCGAGGCCGCCCGCTCGCGGGTCACACCCGCTTACGAGACGGTTGTCGCGAAAGCACCGGCGATTGCTCAGCTTTTTGTCGATGATGCGGATCGCGAGGCTTGGCTCGCCGACGTCCGCGGGGTCATTGACGGCTACTTCGCGATTGAGCAGCCCCAGTGGATCGCTCCTGCCGCCCGCGAGCAGCGCGTTCGCACGACGACTGAGGGAGGCGTGCGCCTCATCGGATTTATCGATCGAATCGACGCAGCCCCCGACGGTCGTTTGCGCGTGGTCGACTATAAGACCGGTAAGGCACCTGGTCCGCGTTACGTCGACGAAGCCCTGTACCAGATGCGCTTTTATGCGCTCCTCCTGGCACGCACTCGCGTACTGCCAGCGCGCATGCAGCTGGTGTACCTGCGCGCGGGTCAGGTTATTACCTTCGACCCGGTTTCCGAGGACATCCGCGCGTTCGAACACCACATCGATGAACTGTGGACACGCATCGCCTCCGATATAGCCAACGATTCCTTCGCTCCGCGCAAGAATCCGCTGTGCAATTGGTGTGGCGTGCGTTCCCTCTGCCCGATTTTCGGGGGCGCCACGCCCCCGATGCCGGCTGAGCATGCGCGGTGGTTGGCTCGGACTCAGCTAGGCTAGGGGTCATGAATTCAAAGCAATGCGGGCGCACCGGCCTCTATCTGTCAGAGATCGGTTTGGGAACCCTCACGTGGGGGCGCGACACCGATGCTCCTGAGGCCATCGAAATGCTCACGCACTTCGTGGACGCCGGCGGCTCCCTCGTTGAATGCGCTCCATCCCACGGGGACGGGATGGCCGTGGATGTTGTGTCCGAGGCCGTGGCCTCGGTGGGCAGACACCGCGTGGTTCTCGCCTGGCGTGGTGGCATGCGACGCGGAGCCGATAGGGCTTGGGTGGGTGCCGCGGGGCGCGGGGATCTGCTGCGCAGCCTGGATGATGCTTTGGCACGCCTGAATACCGACTACGTGGACGTATGGTTGGTGGAACCCCGCGCCGAGGTGCCGCTCGAGGAAACACTGGATGCTGCGACGCTGGCCTACCGTAGCGGTCGCGCCCGCTATGTGGGTCTCTCGCGTGCTTCGCACTGGCAGTTGGCCGAGGCCGTGACGCGCGGCGTTGTGGGCGCCAGTGCGCCGATCACGCTCGTCGAGACGCCTTTCTCACTGGTCGATGCCCAATACGCGGGCACAGTGGGCGAGCTCGCCAGCCGGGGGGTCGGTGTCGTAGCGGCGTCCGCGCTGGCGGGGGGTGCGTTGACGGGTAAGTATCGTCATTCCACCCCCGCTGACTCGCGCGCCGCGTCCCCGCATCTGCGCCACATGGTGGAACCGTACCTGTCGGGCTTTGCCCGAGGGGTCATCGAGGCGGCGCATCGTGCAGCCTCCGGCTTGGACCGCTCGACTGCGGACGTGGCGCTGGCGTGGGTGCGCGACTACCCGGGTGTCAGCTCCGCCCTCGTTGGCCCACGCACCGTGCGCCAGCTTGACACGCTTCTGGAGTACACTGCGGCCCTGCCCGCCCCGATTCGCGAGGTGCTGTCCGAGGTCGCCCAGTAGCAACCCGGATCAGACGACCAGCTTGTCGGCGATTCTTGTCCAGACGAGCATGGGCCTCATCGCACAGGCCACGACGCGGGAATGACGCTCAAACAATCGCCGTGGCAGGTCTATTGCGTCCATGCCGGGATACATGGCAGCAAACTCATCGTCGGAGATGAGTGCGCACAGCGCGTGCGTAGTTGATAGGAGGAAGAGACTGCTCACGTCTTCGTTGCTGTTGCGCGCGCTCGTATCGAACACGATTGACTGTGTTGCCCATTCATCCGCAAGAATGTCATGAGCGAACTGGTCGGTTGCCTCGTCCCCGATTTCTCTGACGTACTCGTGCATTCCCTGCGCAAAAGACCTCATGTTGGAGGCGATTGTCGGCAGGTGAGCGCTCTCTAGTGCCGCCATCAGCGATGAGGGCACAATCACCGGGAAGGGCAGGTCTGCTCCTCGCCGACGCAGTTCGCTGCATGCCAGGAAAGCGCTGGGGACCTCGCAGGCCTCCAGCCGCCACACAGAGATGTCATCGTCTCCGCGTGGGTATTGATTTCCTCCCTCGCACCGAACAACGACGCCGTGAGTTTCCCCGATGAAAAACTGGAAGCGCCTCATGGCGGTAGCCGTCGCAGTCCAAGAGGTGACGACCGTGCATGTGTTCGCCAGGGTGTCCCCAATGTGCGCCGTGACGTGCTCGTCGCTGGTCCCAGGTTGATCTGTCGGTTTCGACTCGAAGGTGCGCGTTGATTGTCCCGCGGCTGCTAGCGCGTTCAGGTCAGCCTGGGTCATGAGCGCGTAGGGCGCGTCGACACCCGGGAGGATGTGAATCATTGGCCTTCTCCGATCGTGCCAAGAATGTCAACAAAGGTGTCGAGCGCCAACCCACAGTCCTCGGTTCGACATGTACCCGTCAGGCAGTAGGACACGCGGCGAGGCTCACCTGCTACCCAGGTCCATTGGAAAGTGGTGAGGCTTCGGCCGTCGACGATTGAGACGAGCGTCGCCACGATGGCTGTGTCGGCATCCATACTCCAGGGGGTAACGTCGACAACGTACGAACCCGGGAGCGTGCGACTGCTCTCATCCACTGCGGCGGAGAGCCACTGCCGGTCGGTCATATCATCGGGGACATCGGTACTGGTGAGCACGACGGTGTCGTGCCAATCGTCCGAACCCTGTACGGCGACACCGACGCGTTGGATGCCAGGAGTCGCTGATATGTCGGCGAGGGGGCTGCCCGACCGGGCTTCGCCTGGGTCGATGAGTGCCCAGCCGTCAGGGAGCATGTCCATCATGATAGTTCCTCCGATACAGCGTTGTAGAGTGCGTCGAGCGTGGGGCTGTGAGGAAGCCATGAAATCACGCGCGTAACAGCTGCGGTGCTCGACACGGGCGTGAGTTCAAGGAGCTCTGTACCGTTGCGTACATCGCTCGGCGCCCCGTATTCGTAGAGACAATCGGGGATGGCGAACAGGTGGATAATGTCCGTGTAGTCTCCCGCTTCGTTATCCCACAGTGCCGCGTACGACAGGCTCCAGCTGCGCTCGGTGATGGCTGTGAACAGTGGTGTGCGGCTCGGGTATCGACCGCTGGCCGCTCGCGTGTCGGAGCGGTATTTCTTGCGCATGGCAAGCAGCGGCTTTTCTGCACGTACCATGGTGGGCGCAGGCACGGGGTATCCTCCGGGAGATTCAGCTGACTCATGGAGAAGGTGAAGGACGCTGAGGGGCAATGTGTGGGGTGGATAGGTCTCTCCCGTGCGTGCCGCCAGGCCGAGCATTGAGATGATCATCGACAGGCCGTCCTCGGGTTCGATGCTCGTGATCCGTCGCTCCGTTTTGTGTGAGGTTGCGGCGCTCCACCTGTTCTCGCTGGGGTAGATGGCAGCGCGTGACGGACCGTTTGTGTCAAAGCGGTACAGGTCGATGCGGTACATTCCTTGGACGAGGCCGGGGTGGTTTTGCTCGATCTGCGCGCTGAGTCGGTGGTCGTATGTGGCGACTCCGCCGTAGACGAGCATCCGCGAGTCTGTGGTCTGCGTGGACAAGAGCGCACGCAGACCGTCCTCACCTCCTCGCCGCAGGGCCGTGGCGATCTGCGCGATAATCGCGTATTCGCCGTCCGTTACCGTCACCACGGTACGTCCGAACTCTGTGTTCATTCGCGCCATGTCTTCTCCCCGTCGCTGGGCTGCGCCGTGCAGTGGCATTCGCGCGTTTGAGCGAGCGAGGGGCCCCGACGCATAAACATGGGATCGTGTTCGTACTCGCGCTGCAGGCGTTTGAGCCGACGTCTCTCGGCTTGGTACTCGGGGTACATGGCGCGTGGCAGATTGATCGGAAATAACGAGATGAGGAAAACAAACATACCAATTGCGCACAATGCCAGAACACCGGCAGATACCGCGTGAGGAAGTTTTCCGCAGTACTTCTCGAGAGTCTTCGCTGCGGCAACAACAAGAATAACAAAGGCGAAGCTCGGAATGGTCAGCGCCGTCATGTTCTTTGTCGGTCGAATGGCATGAAAGTAGTCGAGCCGCGGTGAATCGCAAAACATCTCAAGGCCCCATACGGCAATAAGCGCACAGGAAAAGAGAAAAGCGACTAGTTCATCCATGAATCTGATCCGACATAAATGAATTAATTCCGTTAGCTGCCCACTGCCCGAGGCCGGACCCAATTAATCCTCCGACGATTCCACCGACAGCACCACCAACGGCGATACCAATGGGATTCGCAGTGAAACTGCCGAGAAATGCCCCAAACTTTGCGCCAGCTAGAGCACCTCCTAGCGCTCCACCACCCGACAACGTACCTGATGTGGTAGCTCGCGCGACTCTCTCTCCCTGCCCCATTGCGGGATTAGCAGAATCAGCTTCCCACTGAGTCCAGGCTGCGATACCACCATCAACGACTGCGCCAACGACGGCTGCACGGCTAAGGTACCTGCTTCCTTGCGCCGCCCAACCTTTAAACTTCAACGCGTCTTTGCCACGCCCCGGAGAGGCGGACCAATTGTTCGGCTTTGTTCGTTCCCAGGCCTGCCTCACAGCTCCCATCTCTTGCTTACTAACGAAGGTCCCAGTGACAGGATTCCTCGGACGGAAAACAGAATGACGGTAAGCAATAGTCCCCCAGACTGAAGCATCAGCGATAGTACAAGCGTAACCAGTAATGGTCGGCGGGATCGCTTTAAGATCAGCATCAACTCCGAGGTGGTCGTCGAGCCACGACAAGACTCCAATCAGTGATGAACAGGCCTGCCGATACGTTTCTTCCGCTGCCGAAAAATCGCTGTATGCGTGATAGGCGGCTTCACGAGCAACCTCGTAGCTCGGACTAAGAGAAGCAGCACCCGATTGCGAAGTACCGGACAGCGCAGGGTCGATAATCGTATTGTCATCAACCGTGAGCCCGTTACATAAAGCTTGGAATATTATATTTGAGAAACGAGCTTTGCACGTGACAATCTCATCGTGAAATGTCATTGTGGCATCGATGAGTGTTTGACGGTGCGTGACAGTCTCATCGATCCGAGCGATTTGCCGATCAAGCTCGTCGATGAGGCTATCGGTGGCCCGGCTTGTCATACTTGAGGTGATGGTTGTGCGAGCATTGTGCAGATCCCCACGCGCATCTTCAAAGGTCTTATTCTGGTCTTTCAAAGACTCCGCGAACTGATAGACCGGAGCAGCGTCGACAGGACACACGCATTCAAGTCCCTGCACTGACGCCATTACGATCCCCCCTCACCTGACGCAGCGATAGTCACCGTCGAGCGGCCCTCGTTCGAGTCAAAATCGTCGGCGACAGCTCGGATACGAGCAGCAAGTTCACGTGTCCGCTGCTCGAGGCACGTTGCGGCATCATTGAACATTGCAGCTACGCTCGCGCACGACGATGATGCGTTTCCAACATCTGGCGCTATGAGCTGACAGACTTCGCTGAGTGCCTGCTCTCCGTTATCCACGATATTGCTTGCCATCGTAGGAGGTCTGTATCAACGTCGATGTCACCCACACTTATCTCCTGAGCGAGAAGATGTCCTCTTATTCGTCGACTTCGATGAAGTCGTCGTCCTCGTCGTCGTAGTCATCCTCATCGTCGTCCTCGTCGATGTCCTCGAGGATGTCGAAGGGGAGCTCCACGCCCAGCTGGGTGAAGAGGATGTCGTCGTAGGTGAA
>NZ_CAUTSL010000015.1:0-42861 GCF_963540955.1 Actinomyces bouchesdurhonensis | reverse complement strand
CTACACGAAAATTGCTTACACCCTATGACACCGCCATGCTTGGGTGAGTCCCGAGCAATCATAATGCGGTCCTTCGCCTCCCCATACATAGGTGTGTGAATCGTCGTTAGCGATTCCTTTAGCCCATTCGATAGCTTGCTCAGTTGTTGCGCTGATAGCTGTTGTGTTTGTCGTCAGTGTTGTTGCGCCCTGGTAGGTGGCCATGGAATTAATGATCTTGGGGACATACTTTTCTGTTTCTCCGTTGGTGGGTATTCCGCCTGCCGATTGCACTGCGCCTGCTCCTGCATTGTAGGCAGCGAGTGCTAGCTCGACGGGTGCCCCGCTTGCAGTACCGGATTCGATGTAACTTTTGACGGTTGCGAGCATGGAGCACATGTAATGCCCTTGGCTGATAATGGCGTCGTGTGGATTATGAATATCGGCTTTCCCGTCGCCGTCACCGTCCTTTCCTGCACCTCCGTCCCAGGTGGCAGGCATAAACTGGCTGATACCCTGTGCTCCCGCTTCACTTCCGGCGTTTTCATCCCAGTTTGACTCTGCAGCAATTTGCGCTGCGATAAGCGCGGGGGTAATTCCAGCGCAAATACTTCCTGCTCGAATTACATCGGATCGGTACTGTTCGGGAACCGAGTCAGAGACGCCGCCTCCGGGACCGCTGGCGGCGGTTTTGTTTTGCTGATAGGAGCTGCCGACGATGGAACTCATCGCAATGATCATGAGGAAAGCGATAGCGGCGATGAGTGCGGCGGCGAGTTTGAGCTTCCATGCGAAGAAGAGCTTCATGGGAGCACCTTCCACTGGTCGACTTTCCAGCCGCCGTCGACTGTGTCAGGGTCGGGAATGACGGTGATGCGCGCGCTCACCTGTTGTCCTGTATCGAGCGTGATCGTCGCTGTTGCACTCCAGGTCGTGGGGTGCTCGGCGTCGGCCGTTTCATCGCTGAACGCGACCTGGACGTGATGGATGTTGAGCGGCGCGGCCTGGGCTTCGGGGTGCTCGGCCATGTATGCGCCCATCGCCCACGTCTGGAGGGGCGTGAGGCGTTGGGCGATCTGCGTCCATGTGGTTGCTCCTGTTCGCTCGATGTAGAAGCGCTCAATCCATGTGCGTGCCGTATCGCGCGCGGGCGCGAACACGTCGACGGTCTGCGAAGGCGTTGGCGTGGGGGTCGCAGAGGTGACGTGCGTCGGCGCTGGTGTCGGCGTAGCAGGTGTGGGGTTTAGGTTCGTTGCATGGTCGGTTGGCGTCGCGACAGGTGGTCGTGTAGGGGCGGGCATCGACCATATCCACCACACGACGCCCGCTAGGAGGCTCATGGCCGCTATGAGGGCACAGATAGCGGCGTAGCCGCGTGGCCGGTGGGGTGCGGGTTCGCTGGGTTCCTCGATGTCGAGCAACCCATCCCACTTACTCTCCTGGTGCATCTTTCTTCTCCCTCACGTCCTTCGGGGCGATGTCGATGATCGGACCGCGCGGCGGTTGCGTGTTCTTGGGGGGCGGGTTATCGCGCAGGCGTGGCTCTCCGGCCCCGCGCCGCGGTGATGAAGACTGCGGGAAGGACCACAACGGCGGCGTGGGTTCGACCGGCTCTTTCGGCTCCGGTGGCGGCTCTGGTGTTCGAGGAGCAGGCCCTGGCTGTGTTGGGGTGACCGGCGGCTTGTTGGACCCACGCGGGAGTGCACCTGCGGGGCGGCTCTGATTAATCTGGGAATCGTTGTAGCGCCAGACATTCGTGTAGGGACTCGTCCTGGTCATGCCTGCCTGTCGGGGCCGCGCTACATCGGTTGAGAACTGATGCGGTTGCACCGGTTGACGTCGCACGTACTGGGAGTACCGTGGCAAGGAGTAGGGATCCCCTTGTTCGCGAGGCTCGCGCTTAAACAGCGACAGGTGGTCCCTAGGCTGTTTGAGTTTGTCTGGGACCTTGGGCAAGTGTGGTCTTCGCGGCAGGAGACGACGGACGTTGGCGGCTCCAGCGAGGAAGCCACCAAGTCCACCGTTACCAGCGTTGTTGGCCTCAAATACGTTTTTGAAAATGCCCAGAGCGCGCGATCCGGCGATGATCGCACCGATGGTGAAGATAACGGTGGCACCCCATCCCAGCGAACTGGTCAGCGCGATGGTTGCGCTCATGATGGCCAGTGCCCCGGCGAGGGCCAGGAGAGCTGCGATGGACAGGAGATAGACTCCGACAACGGCTCCGAGCCAGCCCAGTGCCCATCGTCTGGGCCGTCCGGGCGTGGCAGCAAAGCACGCAAACAGTCCAGCAAAGATGAGCAGAAGGAACACAACCATCATGGATACGAGGCTGGTCAGAGCGATAACGAAGGTCAAGCCAGCGAAAGCGAGCGCACAGATCAAAGAGATCACGGCGATTCCGAGTCGGTAGGCTCCACGGTGCCCGGTTAGGGTTTGATACGCATCAGATTTGTCGTCCCCAATCTTCCCCTTGATTTGGGTCGTGATGTATGACAGGCGTGAATCTTCCGCGAGCGGGCTTGTGTCCCTAGACAAGACCTCCTGTCCCCATCGGTCACATGCGGATAGCGAGCCAAACTCGGCGTAGCACCACGGCGTGACAACGTAGGTGCGCCACACGGCATCAGCCATTCGGCGCATGGAGTTGTCGACCTCGTCGTCCCCGTATGTTGCTGTGGGTCCTTGGAAGGGCGTCGCCAGGTCAGTCGAGGTGGATTCGATGATCTTCGTTGAGGCCTGGGCACCTACGTCGTGGACCCCGACCACGGCGTCGAGTAGCGGCCCTGCCTGGGTGCTGAGAAGGAAGACGGCTATGCCCGCGCCCGCCATGATGGCCAGGTCGTTGATGACTTGGCCTGTGTGGGACCGGAACCGGAAGATAACGGTGCCCGCGCCCAGGATGAGCATTGAGGGCAGGAGCCACCCGCTAAAGAAATCTGCGACACCGCTAACACCTGTTTCGACGCGGTCTCCGAGGGTGTTGAACGCCGTGAGGTCGGTCGCCTGCCAGGTCATGGCGATGGCTCCGTTCGTCACGGCTCTTGTCCCAGCGAACGTCAGTTCGGAAAGGCCATTGAACGTGATGTCGACGCCGTTTTGTACGACTTCAAGGGCACCGAGATCTTCATAGTCGAAGGAATACGCCCCGTCTGGGTATTTCTCGTACAGGGTGGGGTCTTGCCCCTGGGTCGCGTCCGGGGCCTGGAACAGCTGACCGATTCCCACCGGCGTGTAGTCACCGGATTGGGGGCTGTCCCCTGATTGGGGGTCGTCTGCCCAGGCCGTTCCGGTTCCCACGAACAGCCCAAGTGCTGCCAGACAGAGGGCAACAAGAACTGCTAGCGGTCGTTTCGCATGCGCGAATCGAGTTTCCATCGCCCGTCCTCCCAGTAGAGAGTTTCTTGAATCGTTGCGTTGCCGCCCCCGTACAGAACGGTGTGGTAATCGACGGTGGCGGTCGCTGTATCGCCGTCGATGACGATGTTCTCGATGCGTCGAATCTCGTCTTTGTGCCCCATGTAGTCATCTTTGGGGGCCTCGCAGCCTGTCACGTGGGCGCGGGATTCGGCGGTGATGAGGTCATTGCAGTAGTGCTGCCACTGTTCCTTAGTGATACTTCCCTGGTAGAGAGTGCGGAACTCGTCCCTGATGGTGGCTTCGACGCCCGCGGCGTCCTTGCTCATTGCTGCGGGAGATTCCTGGGCAGGCGTGGCGATTGGCGTCGTGGCTGAGGGCGCTGGGGTGGTGGCGTGACCGATGCCGTAGCCCACTGCCGCGCCGATGGCAAGAGTAGCGGTCGCCGTGGCGGACAAAGCGATGGTGCTCCACCGGCGGTTTGTCAGGTTAGTGTTCATGGTGTCCTCCTGGGGGTTGTGTCGAGAGCTCGCGCCACGGCCCGGTTGGGGATTGCAACCTGGATGGTTGCCACGCGGTCACGTGCATCTCTCATGATGCAGTGCCCGTGCCATACTCCGCCTGCGGGGTTCGTGTTGATTGATGACAAGATGGCTCGTACTTGGTCACTGGGGGCAAGCCCGAGAATTTCGGCGACGGCGTCCTGCTGTTTGCGCGTCTTTTGAGAGAAGGCAAACACAGTAACGATTTGCTCCATGATGCCGTCGCGTTCAGCAATGCTTGTCGGGTCTTGGCTGTCGATAGCCAAGGAGGCTCCCAGCGCGCGGCCCAAGCGCGCTGTTTGGTCGAGGAACGCCGCTCCTTCTTGGGTGGCGGTGAACAGGTGTGCTTCGGGTACAACGACCAGTTTGCGCAAGGGACGCAGGGCGGGATCCTTCGCGCTGGTGGTAACCCACGAGAGGGCGCCACGTACAACGGCCGCGCTAACTCGCTGCATGACCGTCCATTCTGACGCAGGCGTCCCTGCGGGAGGCAGGTCGAGCTTCGGGAATTGAAGCAGGACGATACCGGGGCGCGCTTCGAGCGTGCCGACCTGACGTGCGCCTACGATCATGCGGCCGATCGCGTCTCCCTGGAATGCACCAAGCTCAGCGGCGACCCGCCGCGCGGTCTCGTCCTCGTCCTGGCGCATGCGCTCGATAAGGATGGCCGTCGATCGTTCTTCCCCATCGCCGATGAGCGCCGCGATGTGACGCATGAGCACTGGGTGCGCTGCCAGACGCAGCGCGTCAGAGACGAGCAGCATGAGCTGGGAATGGGCGTGAATGAGCGCATCGTCGGCGTCCATGGTTGCCAGCAGATCGCACGTACCTGCGTATGTGGCGCTCATGTCGACGCGGCGGGCCTCTAGGCCCATGCTGTGGGCGGCTCCCACGAGGCCGCCCTCGGAGTTGTTCAGGTCGCCTTTGAGGTCGAAGACGGGGACCCAGGAGCGCTCGGCGGCGGCATCGAGGGCAAGGAGCTGCAAGAGGGTTGTTTTTCCTCGCCCTGATCGGCCCAGAACCGCGATGGTTGAGGTGTCTCCCTTCAGTGGCGCTTGGGTGGGGTGGCACCGAACGATCTGGGCCGTTGTGCCTGTTGTGTAACCGATGGCTGGCCCGTCCTCATCGCCCACGACGCTGCCTGCCCAAAACCACGAGCCGAAGAAGGCTTCGGCGTCGCTGATGTGGTGCATCGCTTCCACTCGCACGTGGTCACCCGGGAGTGTGGACATCCACGCCTCTGCTTGCTCGTCGGCTGCGACCTCGACGGTGATGCCGACCTGGCTGTATGCCTCGATGACTGCGTCGACGCTTGCGTGCAAGTCGTCGAGGTTATCCTCGCTGACGCTCAGGGTCGGCCAGAACTTTACGAGGCGCACGCGTCCTCTGTTGATGTCGCCTTCGAGCACGGCCATTTCGGCTTCGGAGTACTGAACGTCGGCGCTGGGTTCGCCAGCGTCCGATTTCGCGGCTTCGCGGCGTTGTTCGGCGGCGCTGTCTTTGGTGCGCTTGACCACCTTGCGTGCGGCCTTTTGGCTCATGAACTCGAAGCGAATCGACGCTTCGGCGTGCACGTCAACGGTCGAGCTTCCGTCGAGTGCGGGCCGGGAGATACCCGACAGTAGTGTGAGCCACTGGCCGGTGTCGTTGGTGTCGAGCGCGTCTGCGGAGAACTGGGAGATGATGAGCTGCGCACTGTAGGCGCTCGCTTGGCCAGCGGCGTCGTAGAAGCGCTGGTGGTCCCTGTAGGGGACCATCCGGCCACGCATCAGCCTGGCCAGGTGCGCGCCGGACACGGTTCCTTCGATGGGGGCAGCATCGGACGCGCGGAAACACTCGCGGCCAAGCATCCATGCGAGGGTTTCGACGTCGACCGGGGCGCCGTACCACGGCGCTTTGTTGAGCTGGCCGCCCAATGCTCGCATGGTCTGGTCGAGCCAGGCGAGTTCTTGGCGTGGAATCGAGGTCAGGTCGCCTCTCACCCAGTCCACGGCGCGGTTGATCGCGCGCAAAAACTTGGGGTCGTGGCGGTCCTCGATGTCGATACCGAGGAAGACGTGGCGCTCGGGAAGCTGCCAGGCGTCAATCGCTTGTGTGCGCACGGTAGTCCATGCGCGTCCTTCGGGCGCGGTGAACGCTGCCGCGCTCGTGGCGTACTCTGCGCCGGTGATGCGCCCCCACACAATCTTGATGTGGCACGTGCGGTCGCGTAGGACCTTTTGGGCCAGCGCGATCGCTTGGGCGAGTTCGGCGTCCATTTCCTTCGCGGTGGCCATCTGTGTTGATGATGGCTCAATGCGGAACCACGCGGTTGCGCGTTCTTCGGTGACGGTTAGGCCGTCGGCGAGGATCTTGTAGGCGGGCATCGGTGCTCGGAGCGAGGGTGTGATGTCCACGATGCGTTTGGCCTTGTCAAACACGCTTTTTCCTCCTCTTCTTGCGGGGTGTTGCTGTTCGTAGGTCAGTCATGGCATCAAAGCCAATGAGTGTGACCGTTTGTGTGAGGTCGATGCCTGCCCCGGCCTCGGCGTCTCGGTGGTCCTCAGCCTCAGCGCGGGTGGCCCACACGGCCGTGTCCGTGCCTTCGCCCACGTAGTGGCGAATGTGGTCGAGCTGGAAACGTGTGGCGAGAGACAATGCCTCGCGCCTATCGGTGGATCGCTGGCCTGCAATGACTGGCCGGTGCCCGACGAAGGCGTATCGGAACCAGTGCATCCATACGGTGATGCGCTTGCGGCGCTCACGCTTGGGGTCATCCTCAAATCCCTTGACCACCAGGGCTACAGGGAGCGTGATGTAGATGAGGATGGTTAGACGCCCTGGTGGTCCGAAAATGAGCCATAGCAATGCGCACCAGGCCACCACGAGCGGTACACCGATGGTGAGCGCGCTTCGTGGCACCCCGTCGACAACGTCAAGGGGGCCAAACTTGTACTGGCGCGTCTCGAACTCGAAGCTGCGCGTCAGAATGTGTCCCTGAGCCATGGCGTTAGTTTTCGGTGATCTTCTGGGCAACGAACTTGATGAACGTGATGAACGTGTCAGGGGACAAGATCACCCATCCACACACGATGGCGGCTGCGATAAAGCCGATCATCTGTCCCCAGTCCTTCTTGGCGAAAATTGCCGTCATGTTGGAGACAAGGAGGATAGTGAACACGACTCCTACGAGGGAGAGAACCCAATCCTGAATCGATCGTCCGGTGAACTGCATGTCTATTGCTCCTTGGTCTTGGTATCTGTCGTGAGGTGTTGGACTTGCCAGCGGCTTCCCTGCCCAGAGGCAACCTGGGTGAGCGTCAGCCGGTAGTGGCACGTGATTTTTGACGCGCCGATACTCCACGTGATCGTTGCTTGTGCGTCGCGCTCTTGGCCTTCGCCAACTCCGACGCGCCAGTCGTCGAGTGTGGCCGTGGCTAGCCCTGCGGGCGGTGAGTCGATCTGCGCCCCGGGCGCGGCCAGCGCTGCCGCGTCCCCCGCTGCCCAGGCTCGCACGAAGGCGGCGGCGTCGGCTCGGGTGGCTTCCGTGGTCTCTCGATCGATGTCGAGGCGTTCGGCTCGGGTGGTCTGCGCGGGTTCAGGGATCCCAGCGAGGGCGGGTTCACCCGCCACGCTTGCACGCGCGTCCGACATGACGATGGGCACCATGACTCCGATCCAGCCCGAGACTGTGGTCTTGGCTTTTTCGTCGCCCTCGTTCGTGATGTGCACGGCGACAAGCACGTCGACGTGCTGGGCATCCACGGGCGTGGTGCGAACGATGTACGAATCAAGGACGGACAGTGAACCGCTGCCATTCCAGCCCGTCCCGTTAGCAGAGGGGTTCGCCCACGTCTGGCTCATCCCCGACTGATAGTCCTCGCGGTTCCGTAGCGTCAGGTAGGCGCGCGCCGCCTCGTCGGCGACGCTGGCTGCCGCCGCCCGGTCGGCACCCCACGACTGCGGGAGATCAACCGTTGCAGCCTCGGGGGTTGCTCGCGGCGCGAACAGGCGCACGACGCCCAACAGCGCCAGGACCGCCACGGACACAACCAACACCGCTCGCATGATGCGCGACGCACGCGAGGGCGTGGCCGCTTCCCATAACTGCGACGCACTCGTCACGCTCGTTTCTGCTGCGCTGGCGGGCTCAGTTTCGGGTGGGATCGATTCGGTCGGGTCGGGATCAATATCCCACCCAGGGGGCGCGGGAATCCCCTCTACCCGCTCCCCTGTTGGAGGCGTTGTTGGCAGGCTCACAGCCCTGCCTCCGATGCGGCATCAACGACCCCCACGCCCGGCAGGCTCGCGGCCTCGGGCTGCGCAACTGGCTGAGGTTCAGCCCACTCCGGGGCAGACGGGGCCACTGGCGAGCCAGGGCCGCTGCGGCGCGGGATCGCGCTGTTCTTTCCAGCAGCCTCGATCGCGATATTCGTTCGGCGTCGCTGTTGGCCCGTCTCCTGGTCCGTCCACACGTTGGCAACCAGCTCACCAACAACGATAACGGGCGTACCCTTACCCCATGCCTGATCTGCGAGGGCTTGTGCCCTCGCACCCCAGGCGTAAGCATCCCAGAACGTAGGCTCTTTCGACTTCCACTCCCCGCTACGCGAGTCGCGGTACCGCTCGGAACAAGCCAACCTCAGGTGAATGCTCACCCGCCCGTCAGGGGTCTTGTGGGTGGTCGGGGCGGCGGTGAGGTTGCCAATGAATGTATGCATCATGACAATGCTCCTTTCTATCTTTCTGTGTAGATTCGTCGGGTTGCTGGGGTCAGTCGATACGGATATGCGGTCACGCAAGCGCGGTGCCCGGGGCGGCGAAAGCATCCCGAACAAGAGCTACTAGCTCGACGTTGCTGGCCTGAGGATGTGCGGCTCGCATGTGCTCCCACATCCGCTTGTGAGCCTCTTCTCGGGCGCGTTCTTCGGGTGTCTTAGCGGCGTCGATCGCGGCGGCGATCGCGGCTGCTTGCGCCTGGCGCGCGGCGTCAATCGCGGCCTCCTGCGCCTGGCGCGCCGCAGCCGTGCGGGCTTTCGGCGCGTCCGCGATTCCCGCGTTCTGGTCGAGGCGGTAGGCCACAAGCGAACTCATACGGCGCACGCCATTGGCGGGTTTTTCGCCCATGAGGCTCCGAATCTGGGCCGGCGTCCACCCAGCAGCGATGCGCTCGGCAAGCATGCCTGCGACCTGGCGGGCACCAGTGCGGTCCATGGCCTGCATCCACTCGGGCAGGCACGCCCCGATGAGCGCGCTCGCCTCGTCGACGTGGCCGCGTTCCTGATGGGCGGCCTGGGGAGCGATCTCCTGGTGCTGTTGGGTGGTTTCCGGCGTTCGTGCCGGTGCGGGATGCTCGGCTGCCCACGCCAGGGCCTCGGCTAGCTGGCCTGCGTTCCACCAGCCTTCAGCTACCAGGCTCGCGGGATTCTCTCCTGCGGCGAGCATTTCGGCCGCCAGTTCTCCGCGAGCCGTGGCCGCCTCGGCGTCGGCGTCAGCCGAGCCGGGCACTGCGCCTTGTGCTGAGAGATCATCCTGGATGGCACCCGACCCGACCGGATCGCGTGGAGGCTGGGGAGGGTTGGGTAGGGTCTGGTTCATTAATGACGGTTCATATGACGGTTCTTCCTTATAGGGACCGGTCACCTGTGACCGGGGGGTCCCGTCATGGGTGACCGCACCCCTCCGGTCATCGTGACCCCTCCGGTCATTTTGACCGGTCGCGGAATCATGCGGAAAAGTCCCGTCGGCGGGGACCCCCCGGTCATTTTGACCGGACCCCCCTCCGGTCATTTTGACCGGTCGCGGAATCATGCGGAAAAGTCGATACCGCTCCACCTCGGCGATGACCTCGTCGATGGTCGCGCCGTCGGGCACGTTGAGCGTGACGCTCTGGTCGGACTGGAGCGTGTGATCGGGTTCTGCTCCAACGTTGAGCAGGTACAGGTTGGATGCCAGGCCCTTCGAGGTCATGCGACGAAATGTCGTCACAAGACCCATCGCTTCGAGCTTGCGCAACGCGCGGCGCGCTGTTGATTCGCTTTGCCGGGACTTCTTGCACAACGTCTTCTGGTTGTGCCAGCAGTAGCCCTCATCGTTTGCGGCGTCTGCTAGCGCTAGCAGAACAAGCAACGGGGCATTGTCTGTGAGGGTTTCCAAGCCCCATACCCAGCTAGAGACCTTGACGCTCATCGCCCCTCGCTCCCCTTCTCGGCAAGGAAGTTGCGCAGGCGAGTATCGAGGCTATTCAGGGAATCAGTGCATGCGTCACGGTCTCCGTTGATGAGGGCCGTCCTTGCGTTCGTCAGCGCGGCGATGCACTGACCATACGCAATGCCGCACGCCTCTCGGTCAGCGGCATACTCTCGCGTGGCCTGGGCAAGCATACAGCGCACGATCTCCAGAGTCTCCCCTAGGTTCGTCCCCTCAACGCCCAAGGCGTCAACCAGGTCCATGAGGTTTTCATCCGCATGCCGCAGCAACGTATCTACCGGCCTAGCCAGCCTCAACTTCATCGTCCGGCCCTCCCAAGACCAGGAATCGGGACATCTCGCGCCTGCTTGCGCCCCTCCGGGGAAACTGGCTCCAACAGCGCCAGAATTGCCGACCTGCGAAACAGGTAACGTCCCGATGGGAGGCGCGTTGCTTCCACCTTGCCGCTCTTAGCCCAACGAAGGAGAGTCGGCGCAGATGTCGCAGGCAGCAACGCAGCAGCAGCCGAGGATGACAACCACTCACCATCAACACCATGTTGCATGTCATGCACCTTCATGCCAATAAGCATACTCAACATTAACGTGCATGACAATAGATCTTGTGCATACGATGCAACATCGCTATTATCGACATATGCAGCATGACGAAGCTCTAGGATTTGCGATCAACCAGCATATGTTCGCTGAACGACTCACGAACATTGACCTTGGTCATGCACTCGGCATATCCAAGTCGACCGTTAGCCGCAAGGTTCGCGGACATGTCACCTGGTCAGCTGAGGAAGTTTCGCTCGCGGCACATCTATTCGGCATCCCCGTTGATGCTCTCATGCCCACCCCGGACGGGTCGGGCGGTTGGGTGCCCGCGCCATACGTGCCCGCCGGGACCGCTCAGATACGACGAGACCCGGCCCCTTACGGGACCGGGTCTGTGGTGGTAGCGGGGACAGGATTTGAACCTGCGACCTCCGGGTTATGAGCCCGGCGAGCTACCGAACTGCTCCACCCCGCGTCGGTGGTTAAAACCTTACCACTAGGATCAAGATGCTTCAATCACGACGACCGTGAACTACGTCTCCGCATCGTGGCGCCCGGCCCGCAACCCGCGAGGGGTCGCGGAGCCGGGCGCCCGATCGATACACGCGGGCTAGGAGCCGCTTTGCGCATCCGTCGACGGGGTCGGCGTGGGAGCCGCCGAGGACGTGGGGGCCGGAGTCGCACCCGTTCCCCCACCCAGCGCGCGCTGGGCTTCCTCGGCGCGCTTCAGTGCGTCGTGCAGACGGTTCTGAGCCTCGCCATAGGCCGTCCAGTCGGAGTTAGTCATCGCGCTATCCGCGTCACGCATGGCTTGGGCCGCATCGGTCACTGCCTGGTTGAGCTGGGCGCCAGCGTCACCGGGAACGGCGGTCTGACTGGTTTGCGTGTCAGTGCTGTGAGTGGTCGTTGCCGTTGACCCGTCATCCGAAACCAGTTGACGCAGAGATTCCTCCAATGTCGGCGCGAAGCCAACCTTGTCACCGAATGCCGTCAGCACGGAACGAAGCACCGGGTAGGACGCCGATCCGGTTCCCTGGACGTAGACGGGCTGGACGTAGAGCAGTCCGCCGCCCACCGGCAGGGTCAGGAGATTGCCTCGGATGACGGTCGAGTCGGCCTGGTTGAGCAGATTCAGCTGGGTGGCAATCTTCTCGTCGGAATCGTACTTGTTCTGCACTTGGCCGGGGCCGGGCACGGTCGTCGACGAGGGTAGAGCGAGAAGCCGAAGCTTGCCGTACCCCTCGCGCACCTGGCCGGGGCTGTTACCGGTTTCGGAATCCACGGCGAGGAAACCAGCCATGGCCTCGCGCCGCCCCTCGCCGCCGCCACCGGGCACAAACACGGAGGTCAGCGAGAACTCGGCGCTCTCCTGGCCGGGCATCTGCATGGTCAGGTAGTACGGGGGCTGAAGCGTGGTTGGAGCAGCTACGGGGTTGCCGTTAGCGTCCACGCGCGGGGACGTTTCAGACGACGCGGCGTTATCCCCGTAGGTCGAGGTCTCCTCGGCCAGACGCCACCGGTCGCCGCCCGAGTAGAAGCCGGCTGCATCAGTCACGTGATAGGTGGCCAACAGGTTGCGCTGAACCTTGAACATGTCCTCCGGGTAACGAAGGTGGCTCATGAGGTCGCCGGAGATAGCCGACATGGGTTCGACACTGCCGGGGTAAATCTTCTCCCAGGTACGCAAGATGGGGTCCTGATCGTCCCAACGGAACAGGCGTACGGACCCGTCGTACGCGTCGACGACGGCCTTGACGGAGTTACGCATGTAGTTGATCTTGTTGTCCTGCACGTACTGGCCCATCTGCGTGGACTGAGAGTCTACGGTGGCATCGGAAAGTGTCTCGTGCTGGGCGTAGGGGTAGTTGTTCGTCGTCGTGTAGGCGTCGACGACCCACACGAGGCGCTTGGGGGTCGAGGGGTCCCCGTCCATGTCGACGACCGCGGGGTAGGCGGATTGTTCGAGAGTCAGGTAGGGAGCAACCTTGGAGACACGCTGGAGTGGATCGCGGTCGTAGAGGATCTGCGAGGCCTCGTTGGTTTGGGAGGAGAAGAACAGGTCGGTGGAGGCGAACTTGATGGCGTACAGAAGCTTGTTCCACATGTTGCCCACGGAGGGGCCGCCGTTGCCCGTGAAGGTCGTCGACACCTGGCCGCCAACCGCCGTGTCGTCCGGGTAGTCGAGTTCCTGGGGCTCGGCGCCTTCAGGGGCGCCGACGATGGAGTAGTCGGGCGAGCCGGGGCTGAAGTAGACGCGCTCCTCGTACTCCCCCATTTCCCCGACCGAGGGCACAGACTGCTCCCAATAGGAGGGCAGGCCGTCGCTGGTCAGCTGGTTGCCGTAGGCGGCGACCATACCGTAGCCGTGCGTGTAGACAGTGTGCTGGTTGACCCAGGTCTGCTGCTCGGCGGACAGGCCCGAGAGGTTGAGTTCGCGCACGGAGATGACGGTGTCACGCCGCTCGCCGCCGACATTGTATCGGTCTACTTTCATGCCGGAATTGAAGCCGTAGTACAGGCGGGACTGCTGGAGTTGTTGGACGGTCTTCGTGATGACTTTAGGGTCGAGCAGGCGCACCTGAGAAGTGAGCGCCTCATTGTCGAACTGGCCAGCCGAGGCCGTGGTGGCCGCGTCGTAATTCGTCTGATAGTCGACGTCGTCCAGGCCGTAGGCCGCCAAAGTGGCATCGATGTTGCGCTGAATGTAGGGCGACTCGAGGGTGCGCTGGTTGGGGCGCACGCGGAACTGTTCGATGAGCGCGGGGTATGCGCCGGCCAGGACCAGAGCGGCGATGACGGTGACGGCCACGCCCGTGACGGGCAGACGCCACGTGCCGCGGAAGGCGGCAATCACGAACAGCGCTGCAACGAGGAAGGAAATGACCGCGAGGATAGAGTGTGCTGGCAGTGTCGCGTTAATGTCGGAGTACATGGCGCCGTGGATTGAACCGGAGTCCGAAGTGAGCAGCTCGTAGCGCTCCAGCCAGTAGTTGATACCGATGAGGAGCGACAGGGTGGCGGCCATGAGGCCGGTCTGCAGGCGCGCGTGCTTGGAGGCGTGGGGGCGGGGCGCCAGCCGAATGGTGCCATAGAGGTAGGACACGACGAGGGCGGCTGCCAGCCCGATGCCAGTAACGGTCATGAGGAAGGAGACGAGGACCTTCAGCGCGGGCAGGATGAACACGAAGAAGGAGATGTCCAGGCCGAACTGCGGGTCAGTTTGACCGAAGGAAGATGCGTTCAAGAATTGCAAGAGAGTGCGCCACTGTGCTCCCAGGCGGGCGCCGGTCGTGACACCGAAGAAAAGTGCGACTCCCCAGAACGCGAGGCGGCGTACAGGCGCGAGCGCCTCCTGGTAGCTGCGCAGAGCAGCGGAGGCCTCACCGCGCGCGGAGGAAGCGCGATGCCGGTACGCGTAGGCCATGGAAAAATAAAGCAGACCCGTGGCAACCAGCAGACCAACGGCAAAGAGGCCGACGTGGGCTCCCCACTGGGTGAGGATGACGCGCGTGGCGTGCATCTGACGGAACCAGAGAATCTCTGTCCACACGATGGATGCCAGGTAGATAATCGCTGCAACGGCAACCAGCGCGATCGCCGTAATGGTACCGGGGCCCGGCTTACGTAGTGTTATCTCCGCCCGTGGTGCTCGTGGCTTTCGCGGCTGGCGCGGGTCACGGGATCCGAAGACCGAAAATGGGAAGCTCACAGCAATCCTCTCTGTTCAACCGAAAGCTAGATCCCAGTCTACCGGCGCGCACGTTTTTCTTCGTCGCTGTTTTGTCCGCTCTCCGTGAGATTATGGGGTTATGACTGTTGAAATGATGCCGAGTGCACGTGAGGTTGCACTGGCCAACGTTGTTGTTGACATTGAGAAGGGTGCGGCTCGTGTGGGTTGGGATCATGCTCCTTCCATCTACGCGCTGGTTCCGACGGCGTTACTGTTGGCGGATCCGAACTTGCCCGCCGACATCGCGGCTCAGCTGCGCGCCGGTTGGGATGGAAGTGAGGAGCACCTGAGCGCGGTTATCCAGGAGGACTTCGCTGATGACGACATTGAGCGGATCCTGGCTCACCTGGCGTGGCCAGAGACGGTCCCGGGCGCCGCACTCACTGTTGAGCGCATCGTGGTTCCGCCCGAGGTTGAGGACGAGGCCCCCGAGGATCCGGAGGAAGCCCTCGCTTTCGTCGCGAACCATCCGCTACGAACGGATGTTCGTCTGGCTGTGGGCGTCATGCGCACGGGAGAATCTTGGTGCGCATTGCGTACCCGCGCCTTCGATTCCGACGACAAGGTCGGGCAGGGCTCGGCGCTGGTCCCCGCACTGGTGGACGCCCTGCGCGCATCCCTCGAGCCGGTGACGGACGAGGACGCCTGACGTGATAAGAGGCCCCGGCCTCGTCCGGACCAGAATGAACGAGGTCGGGGTCCGTGCGCCCCATCTGCAGCTGGCAGTGGGCGAGTCTGTGAGGGTTAGTGGCAGGTGGGAAGCGTCTGTCCTTCCCCCTGCGCGATGGTCTCGACGGCAGCGACCGCCTCGTCGAGGGTGGACACTGACACGACGTTCAGACCACCGGGGACGTGCCCAACGACCTCGGAGCAATTCTCGGAGGGGGCGAGGAACCACTGGGCACCATCGTCGTGGGCGCCCCACATCTTCTGCTGGATGCCGCCGATCGCGCCAACCTGTCCATCGAAGGACATCGTGCCGGTTCCAGCGATCGTGGCTCCGCCCGTCATGTCACCCGGGGTCAGGCGATCAATGATACCCAGGGAGAACATCATGCCTGCGCTCGGGCCACCCACTCCCTCGAGGTTGAAGGAGATGTTGACTGGGAGGGATGGATTCACCGTCAAGTAGATGCCGAGCTTTGAGCCGGATTCTGTCGCGGAGGGTGCGACCGAATCGAACGAGAGGTCCTGGAGGCTTCCGTCACGCTCGACCGTGATTGTCATGGGACTGCCTGGCGGAACGGTGCGCATGAGCGCGAAGGGAATCGACCCGTCTTTCACCTCGTGACGCGTGCCGTCGGGGGTCGTGATTGCGCGCAGAGTATCACCCTGTTGGACGATGCCTTCCGCGTTGGACCCTTCCACGGCTCCTTCAATCGTCACGGTCGCAGGCACGTCCCAGCCGAGGTATTCCAGCGCGGCGACCTGCGAGGTCATCTGCGAGTTGCGCATCATCGCGACCTGCGCGTCACTGACGTCGGTTTCAGTTTGTCCCTGCGGGTACACGGAGTCATAGTCGACAATTTTGCTGTGTGGATCCGCGTAGGCGACCAAGAGCTGCGCGAAGTTCAGGCGGTTGCCGGGTCCGCCGGATTCAGAGACGGTCACCATGCGTAACTGTCCCTGCCCTGGTTTGGCCTTGTCGGTCACGGAAGCGGATTGCGGCTCGTCGAGCTGGAGTGCATCACCCGTCGTCGGATCGGTTCCCTCAATCGCAATCATGGGTTCACCTTCCGATGAGCCCAGCACGTTGAATGTTGGTCCGGGGCTGGACACCACGAACGGCACGGGGACCCAGAAGAGGATAGCAACCATCGCCAGGAGGGCCAGGAGGGCCGTCACCAGCCGCCAGCTGATGAGGGGGATACGCTGTTTTTCACTGTCCGCGGGGGACGCCAAGCCGTCGATTGTCAAGGTCATATCCGTTTCGCTCACCGTGCAATTGTGTCTCACCTGGGCGCTGGACGCACGCATGGGGACCAGCGTTCCTTATGCTCTCAGCATTTTTGGAGGTTTTTGTCAGCCCAGGCGCACGAGGGGACGCTAGTCTGTTTCCATGAATGAGAACGAGTCCGGCACCCCATTTGAGGATTTCCTGCGCTCCATCCTGGGGGACGAAGCGGCCGCCGAGGCCGCGCGCGCCCTTGAGGCTCAGGGCTTCGACCCTGCGAACCTGCCTCCTGAGTTCTCCGATCCCGCGCGCATGCGGGCGGCGATGGGGCAGTTCCAGTTCCTGATGAACACGACGGCGGGGCCGGTCAATTGGCGCATCGTGGAGGACAGCGCCAAACAGGCGGCCTACGCGAGCGGCGATCCCGCTCCCACGGCGACGGAGGCTGAGGCGGCTCGCCAGGCGATGACCGTCGCGGACCTGTGGCTCGATGCCGTCACCGACTTTGCTTCCGGTCCGGTGACTCGTGACGTGTGGAGCAAGGTCGCGTGGGTGGAGCACACGATTCCGAGGTGGAGGCGCATCTGTGAGCCGGTCGCGCTCAACGTGTCGCGTGCCCTGTCGGCGGCGTTGTCGGAGCAATTTGGCCCTGACGGCTTGGACGAGGGCGCCTCGTTGCCCGATGGCATGGCGGCGATGTTAGGAAAGACGCAGGAGATGATGCCGCGCCTGTCGGCGATGATGTTCTCGGCGCAGATTGCCCGCGCCTTGGCAGCGCTGGCCGGTGAGTCCTTCGGAACCTACGACACGGGTATTCCCCTGTCGGAGACGTCACACGCAGCGCTTGTGCCGCACAACATTGCCGAGTTCGCTGACGGCCTGGATGTGCCTTTTGACGAGGTTCGACAGTTCCTGGCGGTACGTCAGGCCGCTCACCGCCGTCTCTTTGCCTCGGTCCCGTGGCTTGAAGGCGACCTGGTGCGCGCGGTTGAGCGCTACGCTTCGCAGATCGCGATCGACACGGACGCTATTTCAGAGGCGGCGCGTTCGGTGGATCCCTCGGATCCGGCTTCGGTGGAGAACGCACTGAACGGCGGCGTGTTTGCGCTATCAACGACGCCCGATCAGCGCCGCGCTCTAACGCGCCTGGAGACGATGCTCGCCCTCATCGAGGGCTGGGTTGAGGTGGTGACGGCTCGCGCGACACAACCCTACCTGCCTCACGCGGATGCGCTGCGGGAGATGATGCGACGTCGCCGCGCCTCGGGGGGTCCAGCCGAGGAGGTTTTGGGGACTCTCATGGGCCTGAAGATGCGGCCGCGCCAGGCGCGCGGAGCCGCCTCGATTGTTGCGCTGGTGGAGGCTGACGGTGGGCGCGATGCTCGCGAGGCCCTCTGGGCTCACCCGGATATGGTGCCCTCCGAGACGGAGCTGGCCACGCCTGATACCTTCCTGACGCTGAGGCGTGCGGCCGCAGAGGAAGACGCGGACATTGATGCCGCTCTCACTTCCCTTCTGGATGGGACGCTCGGGTGGGCGGAAGGACTCGAGCCTGGTGACGAGGATGGGGCTGGGGCGGACGGGCGCTCTCCCGACACGGGTGGCGAGGACTCGAACCCACACGAAAAAAAGTAATCCGACAAGTTATCCACAGATTTATCAAAACCCTGTGAGTTGCCCCCATCCGGGTTCATGATGGTCTTAACAGACATGAAGTAAAGGAGACCATCATGAACCTGGCACACAATACAGCGATCCTGTGGCATGGACCCGGAACCGTCCAAGTCGGTGGGGACCGCAGCCGACACGTCCTACTCGAGGACCTCCACGCGAACGATCAGCTCTGGCTCAGCAGCCAGGTTCGCTCAGCGCGATCTCCTTGCCCGCTCCAAGCCTCGCCCGAGTTGATGGCAGCGCTTGAGCGCGCCCACCTACTCGACGAAGGCGACCGGAGAGCGTCACTGCGCGTCGCAGTCATTGGCGCGGTTCCCGCCACCGTCCTGGCACTGCACGCCCTGGTTGACACGCTCGCCCTGACGATGCGCATCGAGGCCGAACAGCTCGTGGACCAGGACTGGGACCGCGTGTTCGGAGGCACATTCACCGGAACTGCTCGTTCCAGAGCAATCCGACGCATGCTAGCGGACCTCGTGCCCCTACCCAACCTCCATCATCAAGGCGATGTCGATGTCGCCCTCATCGGCGCCGACCGAGTCATCGACCCCGGTATCCCCTTCGACCTGACTGTGAACGACACGCCACACCTGATCATCACGCGCGGTGAACACTCCTACGAGATCGGCCCCTTCGTCATCCCAGGCATCACCCCCTGCTACCAGTGCTTCGAACACGCAGAAACACAAGAGGACCCGTTTCGTCTCACGCACCTGCGTGAACTCACCCGATGGCCACTGGGACGCCTCGCAATGCTCACCCACATGGCGGCGGCGCTGCGCGTCGCACGCCTGCTGCGCGACTTTGCCTCGGGCGCACTGACCACGCAGCTATGCGCCGAGGTCGCCACGGTCGACGAGGATGGAACCATCAGCGTCGAACGAGTATCACCCGCCCATGAATGCGTGTGCGGAATCTGCGGGATTGCCTCCTGACTCAGGCGCCCTCATCGACGATGACGTCATCGCCACGCACGAGCGCCAGGACCGGGGCTGCGAAACGCTGCACTTTGACGTCGCCGATTCCGCGTATCACACGCAGCTGCGTCGTGTTCCTCGGCATCGCAGAAGCAATGTCGCGCAACGTCTGATCAGTAAAGATCGCGAAGGGAGGCACGCCCGCCTGGCGGGCCACCTCCAGACGCCAGGCTTTGAGGCGGGCGAACAATTCAACGGCCTGCGGGGAGGCATGCTCCTCAAAGGCCTGGTGACGAGCGCGCGCGGAGGCCCGCTTCTTCTTTGGCGCGCCCACACCACGATGCTCAGGCCAGATCCCATCAAGCAAGCGACTGCGCTTACGTGTGCCACGTCCATCCGCGCCCCGCGAGCGCGCCCACGACAACGTCAGCAGGTCACGGGCTCGGGTCACGGCCACGTAGAGGAGACGACGCTCTTCCTCGCGAGCTTCGGGGGTCTTCGCATAGGAAATAGGCAGGAGTCCCTCGGCGACACCGACCAGAAACACGGCATCCCACTCGAGACCCTTGGCGGCGTGGATCGTGGCCAGTTCGACGCCTTCCTTATCAGGCTCGACCTGGTAGGCGATCCGCTCGTCGAGTTCGGCGACGAAGGCGGCCAGCGTGAGAGCCTGGGAGTCGTCAGCCCATCCGACGATGGCGTTCATATTCGACCACCGCTCGGAACCCGCTTGACCGGAAGGGGCCTCGGGTGCCCAGCCGACGCTGGTCAGGACGTCGCGCACGACCTCACCCACGGTTCCCTCTTCCGATACTGCGGCGGCTGCACGCAGACGAGAGATCGCAGTGCGCACGTCGTCGCGGGCGAAGAAGGGTTTGCCTCCAGCGACGGCGACGGGAATACCGCGTGCTCCCAGGGCCTCCTCGAAAGCCTGAGACTGGCCGTTCGTGCGCATGAGGACGGCGATGTTGTGAGGAGCGACGCCGCCAGCGATGAGGTCGCCGATCTGCGCGGCAACGCCCACCGCCTCCGCATGGTCATCCTCGTAGGTGCAGTAGCCAACGTGCGCGCCGTCGCCCCGCTGACTGGACAGGCGCACGGTCCCCTCACGCTCAGTGGCGCGGGCCAAGACATCGTTTGCCAGGGTGACGATCTGCGGGGTGGAACGGTAGTCGCGAGTCAACTCGACGATGCGCGCGCCGGGATGCTTGCGCCCAAAACCCGTCAGATAGTCGGGGGAAGCTCCCGTGAAAGAGTAGATGGTCTGCGCGACATCGCCGACGACGCACACATCGTGGCGCCCACCCAGCCACAGGTCAAGGAGGCGAGCCTGGAGCAGGTTGACGTCCTGGAACTCATCGACCACGAATGAGCGATACTGCTGACGCACGATGGAGGCGACGTCGGCGCGTTCCTGAAGCATGCCGCACAGATAGATAAGGATGTCCTCGAAGTCGATGACACCACGCTCATTTTTCGCATCCTCATACACGTCGAGGAAGCGGGCCATGTCGTCGGCGTCGAGTCCTGCGGGCACGTCGCGCCTCATGCGGGCCACGCGCGAGGCGTAGTGTGCGGAGTCGATCATGGATACCTTCGCCCACTCGACTTCGGCGGCAATGTCGCGCACGTTGGTGCGGTCGATGGCGATCCCGAGACGGGCGGCGGAGGCGGCGACCAGGGACGCCTTATGCGCGATGACGTCGGGCAGCGGTCCGCCGACCACCGAGGGCCAAAAATGGCGCAGCTGGCGCAGCGCCGCGGAGTGGAATGTACGCGCCTGCGCCTTCGGGACACCCAATTGGGCCAGACGGTGGCGCATCTCAAAGGCGGCACGCTGGGTGAAAGTCACCGCCAGCACGTTGGAAGGGTCGACGGCGCCGACTGCCGCGCCGTAGGCGATACGGTAAGTGATCGCGCGTGTCTTGCCCGTTCCCGCGCCGGCGAGGACAGCGAGAGGCCCAGCGACCTGGGTAGCGACGGCTCGCTGGTCGGGATCTAGGGCGTCAAGCAACTCCTCGGGGGTCATGAACTCATTGTCCCATCGCCCGCCTTCAGTTGCGTCCCGCGTGCTGCGGCCCGCTTGGCAAATCGGAGCCATACCAAGAGGCCAGCAAAGCGTAGGCGATGGAAGCGCGCCCGGGTGCGCTAATCTCACCACTCTCAAGCGCGCGCGTGAGTTCCTCGCGGCTGAAGAAGCGCGCCCACTCTATCTCCACGCCATCCGCCTTGGGGGCCGGGCACGGCTTAACCGTCAACGCACGGTACCCCATCATCTGGGAGCGCCCGAACGGCCAGGGCTGGGACGCCACATAGGTCGGGGGTTCGATGGCAATATCCGTCTCTTCAGCAACCTCGCGCGCGACCGTGTTATCCGGGGATTCACCGGCCTCGACGTATCCTGCGACGAGAGATACGAAGCAGGGCTTCCACAGGGCGTTATGGGCGAGCAGCACGCGCCCGTCGTGGTCCTGCACAAGGACGATGATCGCGGGGTCCTGGCGTGGGTATTCGAGCCGATCGCACCCCTGGCAGCGCGCCGTCCATCCGCCGTCCTCCAGGGAAACAGGAGAGCCGCAACGTCCGCAGTAACGATAGTTCGCGTGCCAGCCCGCCAACGCCACGGCGGTCAGCGCCAGGGCCGCGTCGTCGCCCCCGAGCTGCCAACCAACCGCGCGCAGATGCTCCCAGCGGCCCCGGGCCTCGTCCCGGCTGGTCTCGATCGCGACGACGCTGCGTCCACCCGCCACCCCGATGAACGAGGCCGTGGTTCCCTCGAGATCGCGCGCGGCCTCTTCCCCGGCCAGGCGTCGCAGAGTTGGCGTATCCGAGGGCCGCACCCCGGCCTCGTCGAGGAGGACGAATCCGGAGGAATCAACGACGATAACATCCGCCTCACCCGAGGAGATCAGGTCACGCGGCGACGCGGATTCACGCAGCGCCACCGCCGGATCGACGTCACCGCGAACGAGAGGAAGGTCAATGCTCATATCTCCACGGTATCGCGGTGGACTACGCTAGGCACTATGACTACTAACTCCCTGCGCGCCGATGGGCGCACCCCGTCCCAGCTTCGTCCTGTCTCCATCACCCGCGGGTGGGCGGGCACCGGCGAAGGAAACGTCCTCATCGAGTTCGGCAACACCCGCGTCCTGTGCGTGGCATCCTTCACCGAGGGCGTGCCGCGCTGGAAGCGAGACTCGGGCGAAGGCTGGGTGACCGGCGAGTACTCGATGCTCCCGCGCGCCACCGAACAGCGTTCTTCCCGCGAGTCCGTTAAAGGCAAGGTGGGCGGGCGCACCCAGGAGATCTCGCGCCTCATCGGTCGTTCCCTGCGCGGCATCGTCGATGTTAGTGCCCTCGGAGAGAACACCATCGTCCTGGACTGCGACGTCCTGCGTGCCGACGGCGGTACCCGCACAGCGGCCATCACGGGCGCCTACGTGGCCCTGGCGGACGCTGTCGCCTGGGCCAAGGAGCGCGGCATCCTCAAGCCTTCCGCCACGGTCCTGACCGACTCGATCTCCGCGATCTCCGTGGGAGTCATCGACGGCACTCCCATGCTGGATCTGCCCTACGTCGAGGACGTGCGCGCGCAGACCGACATGAACGTCGTCCAGACAGGCGACGGTCGCTTCATCGAGGTGCAGGGGACCGCCGAGCACGCGCCCTTCGACCGCGACGAATTGAACGAGCTGCTGGATCTGGCGACCCTGGGAAACGCTCAGCTCGCCCGCGCGCAGAAGCTTGCGCTCGAGGCTCCTCTCATGGAGCGTATCGAGGTGCGCCCGTGAGAGCGCGCTTGGTTTTTGCCACTTCCAACGCCCACAAGGTCAGCGAACTCGAAGCTATCCTCGCCCCCGCCTGGGAGGGCTTCGAGGCGGGGTGCGTCGCGCGCATGAGCGACTTCGACGTGCCTTCCCCTGTCGAGGACGGGGTGACTTTTGAGGAAAATTCGCTCATCAAGGCCCGCGCCTTAGCCGACGCCACAGGCCTGGCGGCGATCGCCGACGACTCCGGCATCACCGTTGACGTGCTGGGCGGGGCGCCCGGCATCTTCTCCGCGCGTTGGTCCGGCTCGCACGGGGACGATGAGGCAAACCTGCGCCTGCTCCTCGATCAGCTCTCCGATGTGCCCGACCGCCACCGCGGCGCCGCCTTCGTGTCGGCAGCCGTCCTGGTGACCCCAGACGGTCGCGAGTTCACCCGGCGCGGCGAGGTGCGTGGCACCTTGACACGTTCCCCGCGAGGCGAGGGTGGTTTCGGCTACGACCCGATCTTCGTACCCGATGGCTTCGAGGTCACGACCGCGCAGATGAGCGCCGAGCAGAAGAATGCGATCAGCCACCGCGGCATCGCATTCCGCGCGCTCATGCCCCACATCGTGAACTACCTGCGCGGCTAAGATTCCCGCGCGCGCCAACCGCCAGCCCATGGGACATCGTTGCTCGTCAACACGGGTGTGCCGGGCACCCTAAGGGTGTCCGGCACGTGGCTGCGCCCGGCGGGCGCTCCATCAGCGGGCCACGAGGTTACCGAAGAAGGGCCGGTCCATCGAGAATTGCAGCGGGTTGCGCTGTTGGCGTCCGCGCCCGTAATAGGCGAGTCGCTGAAGGACTGATGCGATGAAACGAGACATGGTGGGCTCCTCTTTGAGTACGTGCGATGGATCTGTCATCGCACTGTGACTCTATGATGACGCGCGCGAGGACTTCTTTCCATCGATTCTTTCTAATTTTTCACTGAAGTATTTCTTACAGACTTTTCCTTGATATGCCTTGATAAATCGTTGACTCTTCAAAGCTTCTATCCTTAATTTATGGGGTGGTGAATACAGTGAGGAGGCAGGCCCGCGGCCCACCCCCTCACTATCCCGATTCAACAAGAGTCAGCGAGCGCGCGCCACGCGACGCCCGGATAGGAAACGGCGCACGTCAAAGAAGCGCACCACCTGCATAAGGCGACGCACCAGGCGGTCGCGCACACGCCAGATCATGGTGAGACCAACACCGATGAAGATCGCATTAGTCAGGAAAGAAGGCCAGGCGCCCGTGGACGCACAGGCAAGAGCCAGGAGAATGCAGCTAGACGCGTTCAACGTGTGATAACGCAGAGAGTCGGGCGCTACGCGCTTGGTGGACACGAGGTAATAAGCGGTGATGGAGGCTGCGGCGCCAACCCATCCGAGGATCACAATTGCCAGGTGCGAGAAGGTCATGACAGCAATTGTGCACCCTCCACTAGTCAAGCACAATTGAATGGTTCTATAGTTATCTTGCAGTTTCACTTAACTATGGAGTGTTCATGGACATCGACCCCCGTCGCCTACCGTTTCTGCTCTCGGTGGCACGCGAAGGCGGCATCGTAGCCGCCGCAGACATACTCATGGTCTCCCCCTCTGCGGTCTCCCAGCAGATCCAAAAACTCGAGGAAGAAGTCGGCCTCAAACTGGTCGAGCGTACAACCTCTGGGGCAATCCTGACCCCCGCCGGCACAATCGTCGCCGAAGCCGGGGAACGCATCAACGCAGACATCGCCGAAGCCCTCAAAGCACTGCGGCCCCTGACAGGCCAAGTCACGGGCACAGTCACGCTCGGTGCGTTCCTCACCATTTGCCGCTCAACCCTCATCCCCGCGCTCCCCGACCTCTCCCAGGCACTACCCGGCATTGACCTACACATTGAGGAAACAGAGGAAACACCCGGGATGGCAGCACTGCGCACGGGTCACTTCGACATTCTCGTCATCGAACGAGACGAGGACCCCGGCATGCCGCCACGCGGCTACACGGATATACCATTCATCGACGAACCGTGGGTACTCGTCACTCCTGACTCCGCTCCCCCCATCGGCTCCATCGAGGACCTCGCAGACCTGACCTGGCTGCGCGTCAGCCCCGGTTCAAGCGGCGACCACGTCATGCGCCGCATCACGAAGGCATTCCCCGACAGACGCTGGGCACCTCACCTGTACACGACCTACGAGGCCGCCCGCTCCCTCGTGCGAGCACGCGCAGGATCAACGATCCTGCCCGCAATGGCGCTCGCCGGCGCGCACACCGAAGGAATGCGAATCACTCCCCTGCCGTCGCTGGGCACACGAAAAATCCTGCTACGACATAAAAACCATGGGTGGAGCGAAGGCGGCGGCCCCGCGCGCGTCGCTACATTCCTGGCCGAATGGCAGCGACACAACTCCTACTCCGCCCCGGCGGACTAAAGAGCGCCACGCAACCACGGCCTCGCGCGAACGAGGCCGTGGTTGCCTCTAGAGGGAAACGACCATCGACCGGGTCGCGAAGTCAAGGGACCCAGACCAAGTCTGGCGAACCTCGGACGCCACACGATCGCGGGAAACCCACGGCTGAATGTGGGTGGCGATCATACGCCCAACGCCCGCGCGCGAGGCCAACTCACCCGCGCGCCGACCATCCATATGCATATCGGGCGCTGTCTCATCGGAGGTAAAGCCAACCTCACTCAGGAGAACGTCAACGCCGCGCGCTCCCTCGACGATCGAGTCGCACAAATCCGTGTCGCCCGTGTAAAACAGGGTCACGCGACGGGAAGGATCCTCCTCCGAAGGCCCCTCGATGCGCAGGCCAAAAGCCTCCACTGGGTGCAGCGCACGGACAGGCCACATCGTCATCGGCCCCACCTCGTAGGAACGGCCAAGCACCAAGGGGGAAAACGCAAACTCACCCTCGTAGGACTCCTCGTGCGACGCACCCTCAATCTGACGCACCCTATGCAACGTGTCAGCAGGACCGAAAAGAGCAACGGGCGAAACAGCGCCCGCACCGGGCCCCCACCTGCGATACACCTGCAACGAAATGATGTCGCCCATATGGTCCGCGTGACAGTGCGACAGCGCCAGAGCATCCAGCTCGCACGGGCACATGCGCTCCCATAGCGCGCCGAAAGAGCCAGGCCCTATGTCACACACCAGAGAGAAGATCCGCTCCTGACCGGACGCACCGTCAACGCCGCGCGCCTGAACCAGATAGGAAGAGGCGGGAGACTCCGGTCCCGACATGGAACCTGTCGCGCCGATGACAGTGAGCTTCACGCGAGACCCCCACGGGTGTTCACGCGGACAACCGAACCGACCTCGGGCCCCAGAAAGCGGCGCGCCAAGCGCGGGAAATTCTCTGACGCACCAGTAGCCAAGAACTGATGCTGCGGCCCCGTCCCTTCGGGCCACGGGTCGTGCAGGAGACCACGATCCACCAACTCGTTGTACGTCACGTTCGCGGTGGCCTCCGAGGAGGTCACCAAGGCGACACCCTCACCCATGACACGCCCAATGACGCCGGTGAGCAGCGGGTAGTGCGTACACCCCAGGATCAGAGTATCGACACCCGCCTCCTTCAGCGGCGTGAGGTATTCACGCGCCACAGCCTCGATCTCCTCACCCGTGGTCACCCCAGCCTCAACAAAATCAACGAAAGCGGGACAGGCCTGCTGGCTGACCGTCAGCCCGGGAACAGCCGCGAGCGCACGCAGGTAGGCCTCGGACTGAATCGTCGCCTTCGTCCCGATGACGCCGACGTGATGGTTACGCGTCGCGATGACGCTCTGGCGTGCGGCGGGCGTGATGACCTCAACGACAGGAATGCCAGCATCGATCCAGTAGCGTTCGCGTGCGTCCGCGAGCGCGGCAGCCGTCGCCGTATTGCACGCGATCACCAGGGCTTTGACTCCGCGCGAAGCCAATTCGTCGAGGGCAGACAGCGTCAGTGAGCGCACCTGCGCGATCGCGCGCGGACCGTAGGGAGTGTGCTCGGTGTCGCCCAGGTAGATGATCTCTTCGTCGGGCAGCTTATCGATGACCGCACGGGCTACCGTCAGCCCACCCAGGCCCGAGTCGAAGATTCCGATCGGGGCATTATTCATGCTTCGACCTTATTCCTTACTGAGAATTATTCACGGCGTCCAGCAGTGAGTCCTGCCACCATGTCACGAGGACGTAGATCGCAGCAACCGCCTGTGTGCGCTCCCCCGTCGGCTCGCTCATCGCCAGTCGTTCGATTCGCTGAGCGTCCCCCTGATCGGAAAGGTCCAGCTCACCGGCTAAGCCGAGGCGAATGTCGTTGAGAGCTCCCAACCACGACCACACGGACTCCCGAGGAATGACGAGGGTATCCCCCTCCCCATGAGTAATGTGTTCAAGATCGCTGACCATGGCGCGCAGCCGAACCGACTTTTCGGTACGCAGCAGGTCTTCCGTGAGGGCACGCATCCGCCCCGCGTCCTCCTCGTCATCGCTCATGGAGGGCAGCAGCATCGTCAGGGAGCGCTCGCGGGGCGCTTCCCTGCGCTGCTCAGTTTCGGTGACTGCTCTAATCATGGACGAGGTCGTAGCGAAGTCCCCGGGGTCGTCGAGGACCACCAGGACCTCGCTGGCAAGCTGGCGTAGGAGGAGGGCTTCGCCGGTACTCATCGACGCTGCGAAGCCCCCGTCACGGTAAGCGAAGGCTTCCATGGAGCTAGTCCCCGTCTGCTTCGATGGTGGCGCGCAGGCCGTAGGAGTGCATGGCCATGACGTCGGCCTCGACGCGTTCGCGCACGCCCGTGGACACGGTCGCGCGTCCGCGCGTGTGGACGGTCATCATGAGTTCTTCGGCGCGCGCAGCGGAGTATCCGAAGTACTCGCGGAAGACAGCGCTCACGTAGCTCATGAGGTTGACGGGGTCGTCCCACACGACGGTACGCCAGCGTGGCACGGCGGTGGGGGCCTCGTGCGTGCGCGGTACCGGTTGGACGATGGTGGTCATGTGTCAACCCTAAGTCGATTTGTGCGTCCACGGAAGCGTTTTCGCACACCGGTGACACGCTTCTCAGGGTAGGCTCACAGTATGCCTGCATCGACATTCACTTCATTGCTAACTGATATGTACGAACTCACGATGCTCGACGCTGCCCTAAAGGACGGGACCGCGCATCGCCGTTGCACGTTCGAGCTGTTCGGACGTCGTCTCCCCGCCACGCGCCGCTTCGGAGTCGTGGCCGGTACTGGTCGAATCCTCGAGGCCCTGGAGCGTTTCGAGTTCGACGCCGACCAAATCGATTGGCTCCGCGAGGGGGGTGTCATTTCCCAACAGGCCGCTGATTTCCTGTCGTCGTGGCGTTTCACTGGCGACATCTGGGGCTATGCGGAAGGCGAATGCTACTTCTCGGGTTCTCCCCTGCTCACCGTTGAGGGTTCCTTCGCGGATTGCACGCTCCTGGAAACGCTGCTCCTGTCGATCCTCAACCACGACTGCGCGGTGGCGTCAGCGGCCTCGCGTATGACGATCGCCGCGCATGGTCGCCCCTGCATGGATATGGGCGCGCGGCGCGCCCATGAGCGCGCCGCGGTATCGGCTGCCCGGGCGGCGGTCATCGGCGGGTTCCAGGGCACTTCCGACCTGGAAGCCGCCAAGCGCTATGGCATTCGTTGTATCGGCACGGCAGCACACGCGTTCACGCTTCTGCATGACACGGAACGTGACGCCTTTGATTCGCAGGTGGCTCTGCTGGGCGCGGGCACGACCCTGCTGGTGGACACCTACGACATCACGCAGGGTGTCGTCAACGCTGTTGAGGCCGCACGCGCGGCTGGCGGCGAATTGGGTGCGGTACGCCTGGACTCGGGCGACCTGGTCGCCGAGGCGTTCAAGGTGCGTGGCCAGCTCGACGCGATGGGCGCGACCTCGACGAAGATTACCGTGACCTCGGACCTGGATGAGTACGCGATCGCTGCCCTGGGCGCGGCGCCCGTGGATTCCTACGGCGTTGGCACGAAGCTGGTGACGGGATCGGGCGTGCCCACGGCTGCCTTGGTCTACAAGATCGTTCAGCGCGAGGACGAAGACGGCAAGACCGTGCTGGTCGCTAAGAAGGCCGAGTCGAAGTCCACGGTCGGTGGACGCAAGGTCGCCGGTCGCGTTCTGGGCGAGGACGGCTACGCCACCGAGGAACTTCTCCTCGTGGGTACCACCTTCGAGGAGGGACAGGCCCTCCTGGCTGAGCGCGGCGCCCGCCCCTTGCAGGTCCCGCTCGTACGCGGTGGCGTCATCGATGCGCAGGCATGGGGCGAGGGTGCGCTTATGGCCGCCCAGGAGCGTCACCTGCGCGCACGTAATGAGCTGCCTTACCAGGCCTGGCGCCTATCCGAAGGCGACGCAGCAATTCCGACGCGCTACGAGAAAGTCGGCTGAGGACGTCCGTTCCCACAGCGACGCCCCGGCCTCGTCCTTCTTACGGAGGGACGAGGCCGGAGTTCGTGATGCGTCAGGGCGCGTCGAGTGCAGCGGACGGTGTCAGTGACGCCCGACGAACCACTCGCGCAGCAGCGCGATGCGGGCTTCGATCTGTTCGGTCGTTGCCTGGGCGACTTCGGGGCCGCCGCACCGAGAGCGCAGGCGCGAGTGGATGGTCGCATGCGTCTCCCCGGAGCGTCGCGACCAGGTGGAAACCAGGTGCTGGAGTTCTTTGCGTTTGGCTGCGCGCAGCTTGTGGGCGGGAATACCGGCGTTGTCCTCGCGCATCTTCTGGGCGGCACGGCTCTTCTTCTGGGCGGCCACCTGGTCGGCTTGGCGAGCGCGCAGTAGGGTCGTGACTTGCTCGGCGTCGAGGAGGCCGGGAATGCCCAGGTATTCCTGCTCTTCCTCGGATCCGACTTCCGCGCCCGCACCCCACGCGGCGCCGTCGAAGAGGACGCCGTCGAACTCGGCGTCCGCGCCGAGAACCTCGAATTGGGAGAGCAGGTCGGAAGAAGCCTTTTCTTCACGGTTCGCGGCCGCCATCAGGGCGTCTTCGGGGTTCCACATGTCGTCTTCGCTGGCCTCCTCGCGCCGGGGGCGGTCGAGCGCGTGGTCGCGTTCGACCTCCATATCTCCCGCCAGGGCGAGAAGCGGAACAACGGAGGGGATGAAGACGGTGGCTGTCTCGCCGCGGCGCCGGGCTCGCACGTAGCGGCCAATCGCTTGGGCGAAGAACAGCGGCGTGGAGGCGTTAGTGGCGTAGACGCCGACCGCGAGGCGGGGCACGTCCACGCCTTCGGACACCATGCGCACGGCGACCATCCACTTGTCGGTGGAGTCAGCGAATTCGGAGATGCGGTCGGAGGCGTCCGCGTCGTCAGAGAGGACGACTGTGGGAGCCTTGCCGGTGATGAGGCGCAGGTGGCGGGCGTAGGCGCGCGCGTGTTCCTGGTTGGAGGCGATGACGAGGCCACCAGCGTCGGGAACGGCGCGACGTACTTCTTCGAGGCGCAGGTCAGCGGCGCGCAGGACCGCGGGAATCCACTCGCCTGTGGGGTCCAGAGCGGTGCGCCAGGCCTGCTTCATCATGTCCTTGGTGAGGGGCTCGCCCAGGCGTGCGCTGACCTCGTCGCCCGCGTTGGTGCGCCAGGCCATCTGTCCGGAGTAGGACATGAACAGGACGGGGCGCACGACGCCGTCCTTGAGGGCGTCGCCGTAGCCGTAGGTGTAGTCGGCGCGCGAGCGGCGGATGCCCTCGGCGTCCTCCGCGTAGGTCACGAAGGGGATCGGCGAGGTGTCGGAGCGGAAGGGCGTGCCCGTGAGGGCCAGGCGCCGGGTCGCGTCCGTGAAGGCCTCGCGCACGCCGTCGCCCCACGAGAGGGCGTCTCCGGCGTGGTGGATTTCGTCAAGGATGACGAGGGTCCTGTAGGCGCGGGTGCGGGCCGCGTGGACGGCCGGGTTGGAGCCGACCTGAGCGTACGTGATGGCCACGCCGTCGAAGTGCGAGCCGGCCACGCCCTGGGAGTTCGTGAAGTCGGGGTCGATATGAATGCCGAAACGAGCGGCGCTCGAGGCCCACTGGCCTTTGAGGTGCTCGGTCGGGCACACGACGGTGAGCTTATCGACGATACCGCGGGCGATCAGCTCGGTCGCGAGCGTCAGTGCGAACGTCGTCTTGCCGGCCCCGGGGGTCGCGACGGCCAAGAAATCGCGCGGAGAGGCATCCATGTATCGGTCGAGGGCGTCGGCCTGCCAGGCGCGCAGCCTGCCAACGGGCGCGCGCCGGGTTGTCTCGCTCACTTGTCGGAGCCCTTACCACCGTCGGAGAATGGCCAGTTGCGCCCGTTTTTGCCCATCGAGTCGCGCAGCTCCTTGCAGGTGGGGCACACGGGGTACTGGGATGCGTCGCGGGTGGGAATCCAGACCTTGCCGCACAGGGCAACGACGGGCTGGCCAGTCAGCATTGAAGAGTTCGCCTTGTCCTTGCGCACGAAGTGCGCGAAGCGGTCCCCGTCGCCGTCGGTGCGCTCCTTGCGGGTCTCGGTGCGCTCCAGCAGACCGGTCGAGGACGCGGTGGAGGGACCGGAGGGCGCGGAGGGACCGGTGGGTTCGTCAAGGGCGTTACGCATGGGGTCTATTGTACGACCCGAAGGGGGCCGGGGGCAGGAGGCGGTGTACGCGGGGAGCGCAAACGCGGGCATGATAATGCCCCGGCCTCGGGCGAACGAGGTCGGGGCTTGGTGGGAGGGGAAACTATCTCACAGGTGTTCCTTCTCCCAGACTTCCTTGTAGAAGTCTGCGAGCTCGAGCTTGGAGGCGGCGGCCTCGTCGAGGAGCACGGTGACGTCGGGGTGGTGCTGGAGGATGGAGGCAGGCCAGCGCTGGGTGACGCCGCCCTCGATCATGGCCTTGACAGCGTCTGCCTTGCCTTCACCCGTGGCGATGAAGATGTGGGCGCGCGAGTCCATGATCGTGCCCAGGCCCTGGGTCACGCAGTGCGTGGGGACCTGGTCGATGTCGCCGTCGAAGAAGCGGGCGTTGTCGCGGCGGGTCTGCTCGGTCAGGACGCCCACGTGGGTGCGCGACGCGAGGGTGCCGCCGGGCTCGTTGAAGCCGATGTGGCCGTCGCTTCCGATGCCGAGGACCTGGATGTCGATGCCGCCGTCGGCCTTGATGGCCTCGTCGTAGGCGGCGGCGCCGGCGTGGAGGTCATCGCACCAGCCGTCGGGGCCGTGTGCCGCACCCTCGGGCATGTCGACCAGGTCGACGAGGTTGCGGTGGATGAAGTTCGCGTAGCCCTCGTAGTGGTCGCGGGGCAGGCCCACGTACTCGTCGAGGTTGTAGGAGCGAACCTGGGCGAAGGAGATCTGACCGGCCTGGTAGCGGCGCACGAGTTCCGCGTAGAGCTTCAGCGGCGAGGAGCCTGTGGCCAGGCCGAGCACGAAGTTTGGCTTGGCGCGGTACACCTGAAGGATACGGTCCGCTGCGAGGGATGCGATCTGATCTTCGTCGTTGAAAATTCCAATTCTCATGTGGTTAACCTTACACCCTTGACGCCGATTTGTCAGACGAATCGGCGGTATTTGTGAGGACACTCGAAATGCGTTAGCCGCGCAAAGCAGCCACGATCCGTTCAACCTCGCTGCGATCGGTTCCAGTGGTGCCCGGCGCGCGCATATGGACTTCACGGGCGCCACACGCCGCCACGACCTCGGCAACGTTATGAGCCCGCAGCCCCCCCGACACCAAGATGATGATGTCCGCTCCCCCGCGCTCCACGAGCCGAGCGAGGGCGCCCGGCTGGGCAACCGCCGGATCGCCACCCGTCGTCAGAACCCGGTCATAGCCCAGCTCCATCAGGACATCAAGACCACGATCCTGGTCGCGCACCTGGTCGAAGCCCCGATGGAAAGTCAACGGCGCATCCTCGGCGACGTCGCGCAGGCGGGCGGCCGCCCCCACGTTGATGGTTCCCTCATCAGTAAGGACACCAACGACGAAACCAAGGCGAATACCAGCGCCAGTACCAAGAGCACGAAGCGCCACAATGTCGGAGGCGATGCGGTCAACTTCTTCGCGCGAATGCACAAAGTCTCCAGGGCGCGGGCGCACGAGCACCTGAACGCCGCCAGCCGGTCCAACCTCGAGGGCGGCGCCCACCTCGTCGAAGGCGGGGGTCAATCCCCCGCACGACAGGTCAGCACAAATTTCGATGCGATCGGCTCCCCCGTCACGCGCACGGCGCGCACCAAGGGCATCCTCAACGCAGATTTCCACGATGGTCACGGCTGCCACCTTTCATAGCACGACGATCCGCCCACGCGGGCGGCCAGGATCGCGGCACCCCAACGACCGCCTGCCCCACCTAGGGCGGCGCGCACGATCTCGGGGGCATCACGGAAGGTCAACATCGACGCGAACTGCGCCCGCAGCGGCGCGAGCAGGTTGTCCCCCGCGTGCGACAGACCACCACCAATAATGATGCGCTCGACGTCAACGGTGAGAGTCATGTGAGTAAGCGACAGTGCGAGGGCTTGCACCGCCGTCCCCCACACCTCGGTGGCCACAGGATCAGTACCGACCGCCTTCTCAATTGCCTTCGCGCCAATGTCCTCACCGGTGGCCTGCTCGTAGCGCCTGGCGATACCCTTCGCGGAGGCGTAGACCTCCAGGCAGCCGCGCGACCCGCAGCGACAGGACTCGCCACCCGGAAAGACGGGCGCATGACCCACCTCGCCGGCGCTGAAGGTCGCGCCGCTCCACAGGCTTCCTCCGAGCATGAGAGCCACGGAAATACCGGTACCGATGGGCATCATGAGGAAGGACGAAGCCCCACGCCCGGCACCTAGCAGTCCTTCGGCCAGGCCAGCGGCCCGCCCATCATGCATGAGGGCGGCAGGCACGCCCGTGGCATCTTCGACAGCACGCGCGAGCTCAACTCCGCGCAACTCCAGGTTCGCTGCGTAGATAACGGCCCCCTTCTCCTCATCAACGAGGCCGGGGCAGATAAGGCCGAAACCGACCAGTCCCGGGAACTCCCCCGCCAGGCGCGCGCCGATGCGCCCCACCTGAGGGGCCACGGCCTCGCGATCGGTCCGTTCGTTGCCCTGGGTCGCAATCGCACCGGCCTCATCGACGATCATCCACTTGATGGACGTTCCCCCAATATCAATGCCCGCAAATACCGGACCCGTCGACGCCATGACGGGACTCATGGCACGACCACCTGAGCGCACAGATCGGGTTCCGTCATATCCGGGTCGAAGGGGAACATTGGGCGTTCAATCTTGTGATGTCCCAGGCGGATCAGATCTTGGTCCACGCCGCCGGGGGTCAGTGCCATGAGCCAACCCTTCTGGGTGTCGTACAGATCGGGTTCGAGGTAGCCGATCTTGACGACGACCACGTCGGCGACAGTGATGTCGACGCCGAGCAGCTCAAACTGGCTAAACATCGTGTACTGGTTGCGGTTCGTGGTGACGATGAAGCGCAGGCCGCCTGTGCGCGCCAGCGCGGTGTGGCCGCCCATCGGATCGTCAGCCAAGGCCTCGACAGTGGCGCGGACCTTGAGAGTTCCAGGCTCGCGCGTGTCGATGTGTCCGCCGACCTCGAGGTCCACCTCGGCGCCGACACCCGCCTCCCAGGCGAGACCGGCTGCGACCGGGTCGATGATCGAGGCGTAGACGACGTCAAGCGTGGCCTCCTGGACGGGCTTCCACGCGAGCAAGGCTGCGAGCGCGACGGTCACGTCGTCGGCGCCGCCCGCACCCGGGTTGTCGCCGGAGTCAGAGATAAAGAAGGGCTTGGGACCATCCTCGGCGGCGGCCAGGCACTCCTCCATGGAGGCGACGGGGGCGACGAACTCGAAGCGGTCGTGCACGTCCCAGAAGTATTGGCCGATACGCTCGGCCTGTTCCTTAACGAGGTCTGCGTCGTCGCCGGTGACGACGACCGCACCCTTGCAGCGCGGCTGGTCGGCCCACGCGAAGCCGATCCAGATGGCGGCGTCGAGAATGCCGTCCATCGCCTCGATGGGATCGATCATCTTGTAGAGCGACTTGGCCGGTTCGATGCGGGTTGAGGTTTTTTCGCCGGGCAGTAGGACGGGCACGTGGACGAGTGCTTTGATGGGTTTGGGCGCTCCGTTAAGCAGGCGCATGCCTAGGTTGTAAGCGGCGCGTCGGCGCGACTCGAGGGCGTCCTCGTGGGGGGCCAGACGGTAGCAGGTGAGCAGGTCACAGCCGTCGAACAAATCCTGGGAGACGTTGCCGTGCAGGTCCATGGAGGCGCTGACCATGGGCTCCGGACCGATGACGGCGCGGATGGCGTTAATGAGGTCGCCCTCGGCGTCGTCCATGCCCTGGACGCTCATCGCGCCGTGGATGTCGAAGAAGAGACCATCGAGAGGTCCGGCAGCCGCGAGTCCTTCGAGGATCTCGGCCTTCCACGCCTCGTAGGCGCCACGCTCGACGACGCCGCCGGGCAGGGCACGCGCGTGCAGGACGGGGATCCATTCGATCTGGGTGGCCCAGCCTTCGTCTCGCCAGTAGAAGCGTTCCATCAGCTCCTCGCCGCGCGTGACGATGAAGTCGTCAGCAGTGGAGATATATGGGGTGAAGGTCGACGATTCGATGTGGATGCCGGCGACCGCGATGCGGGGCTTGGTCATGAGTGATTCTCCTTTGAGATCTTGTGTGGCGTGAGTGTCGACAGGCCCCAGAGCGCGGCGTCACGTCCGGAGCGGGATGATTCGATCACGAGGTCTTCCATGATGGATGGCAGACAGGACTGGTGAAGCGCGGCTCGCACGCCAGCGCTGAAGGCGTCGACGGCGGACAGGGCTCCGCCGAGGATGACGCCCTGTGGCGCCAGGAAGGACACGAGGTGTGCGAGGCTATGGCCCAGGAGAGCTCCCGCGTGGCGGATGGCGGTCGCTACTGCGGGGATTCCGTCGCGGGCTGCCGCCAACAGTTGTGCGTTGTTTGTGTAGACCAGACCTGAGGCGGCTAGGTCGGTTCGAATGGAGTCGGCGGAAGCGATTGTTTCCAGGCACCCGATGTTGCCGCATGTGCATGGGCGCCCCGCGGCTGCATCGACGGGGATGTGCGAGATGTCCCCGGCCAGGCCTCCTTCTCCCACGTGGGGGATGCCCTCGATCAGGTAGGCTCCGCCGATCGCTGAGCCTGCTTTGACGTAGATGAGAGTATCGATCGGGGTGACTCCTTGAAGTCGACGTCGATAGATGGATTCACCGATGGCCCCAGCGCGCGCGTCGTTTTCGATGATGGCGGGTAGGCCGCAGTGGCGGGCCACTTCCTCGGCGACGTTGATGCCATCCCAACCGGGCATGCGGGCGGGGCGGATAACTCGCGTGCGTTCGGCATCGACGGGGCCGGGCACGGCCAGTGCGAGGCCGCCTACGCGCACGCCGGCTGCTTTCTCCTGGCGGCTGATTTCTTCCATGACAGCTGTAAGGACCACCTCGGGTCCGTCTGCAATGTCGACGAGGAGGCTGGTGGCGCGCCCGATACCGCGGGTCGGGTCAGTCAGGGCGACGAGGCCGTGGTGGGCTCCCAGCTCGACGAGGGCGAGTGCACCGGCTCCCTCAGATGTGACGAGGCGGCGGGCCCTGCGTCCGCCCGTCGAGACGGACTCGTCTGCTTCTGCGATGACTCCAGCTTCGACGAGTCGCGACACGGCCGCTGACACGGTCGACGCCGCGAGTCCGGTTTGTTTGACAATTGCGGGCCGGGTGTCTGCTTGGCCGGAGCCAATCAGTGTCAATACAGTCTCATCGACATCGTGGGTCGCCATGACACCTCCCCTGATTAGTTATTCGGTAACTGCAATGTTACATGGCACTCAACACTGAGGACAGGACCCATTATGCCTCACTGGCAAAAGTTTGCTACTTCTTTCGCCGAAATTTCCTGTTATTTTTTCGTAACATTTGCACATCTATCGAAACTGGCAGCATCGGCTGACAATCTGTCATATGATGGGATTCATCTGGTGGGACCATGTTCCGTCAGAGTCCCCGATCAACGTTGATTTGGAGCAGTCATGAACCTTAGATTGAAGCGGTGGATCACCGCCGGCGCGACACTGGCCATGGTCGCCACCATGGGCTTGTCCGCCTGTAGCACCAACCGTGCGCTCAGCTCAGAGACAGGAAAGAACGAGGTCACCATGGCCTCACGCACACCGAACTGGATCTTCCCCATCTCCGCCAAGGGCTACACGCAGGGCGAAAACGGCCAGTTCATCCAGTCGCTGTACCGCCCGCTCTTCGCCTACAAATCCACCTCCGAGACCCCCTACAAGATCAACCTCCCCAAGTCCCTAGGTCAGGTCCCCGACGTCTCCGAGGACGGCAAGACCTACACCATCACCCTGCGCGATGATGCCAAGTGGTCCGACGGCACCGCCGTATCCACCCGCGACATCGAGTTCTGGTGGAACCTGGTGACCAACAACAAGGATCAGTGGGCCTCCTATAAGGAGGGCTTCTTCCCCGACGGAGCCTCGCTCGCCGTCTTGGACGACTACACCTTCTCCATCACGACCGAAGAGGTGTTCAACCCGTCCTGGTTCATCGACAACCAGATCAACAAGGTTGCGTTGCTCCCCCAGCACGCCTGGGACAAGACCAGCGCCGACGAGGCCGTCTCCGACCTGGACCGCACCCCCGAGGGTGCGCAAGCAGTCTTCGCCTACCTGCAGGGCGAAGCCAAAGACCTGTCCTCCTACGCCAAGAACCCGCTGTGGCAGACGGTGAACGGCCCGTGGAAGCTCTCCTCTTTCACCCCCGACCAGGGCCTCGAACTGGTCCCCAACGAGAACTACTGGGGCGAGGACAAGCCCAAGATCGACAAGCTGATCTACAAGGCCTTCACGGGTGACGACGCCGAGTTCAACTCCGTGCGCTCAGGCGCCATCGACTTCGGTTATATCCCGGCCGCGTCATACAACCAGCGCAGCGCCGTCGAGAGCAAGGGCTACAACGTCTTCCTGTGGCCCGGTAACACCATCACCTATCTGGCCCTGAACTTCGCACCCCAAGCACCAGGCTCGAAGTTCATCAACCAGAAGTACATCCGCCAGGCGATGCAGCAGCTCATCGACCAGCCGACCCTGTCGGAAAAAATCTGGTCCAACACAGCCTCCCCCACCTGCGGCCCCGTCCCCATGGCCTCTGACAAGGTCGGCACCACCGACGGCTGCGTCTACAAGTTCGATCCGGACGCCGCCAAGAAGCTCCTCGAGGACCACGGCTGGAAGGTCGTCCCCGACGGCTCCACCACCTGCGAGAACCCCGGCACCGGGGATAACCAGTGCGGCGAGGGCATCGAAGCCGGCGACGCCCTGAGCTTCAAGCTCATCTCCCAGTCGGGCTTCGTCTCCACGCACCAGATGTTCGAAGAGATCATCTCCCAGTTCGGCAAGCTCGGCATCAAGATCGACATGAACGAGGTCCCCGACTCGGTCGGTGCCTCGCAGGCATGTGACGACGAGACCCCCTGCACCTGGGACCTGTCCTTCTTCGGATCCCAGACCTCGTGGGGCTTCCCGATCTACGCCTCCGGTGAACGTCTCTTCGCGACCGACGCGCCCGTCAACCTCGGTCAGTACTCCAACCCCGAGGCCGACAAGCTCATCGAGGAGTCGACGCGCTCGACCGCGCCCGACGCCCTCCAGGCGTACAACGACTTCCTCGCGGAGGACCTCCCCGTCCTGTGGATGCCCAACCCGTACTACCAGATCACCGCAGTGAAGAACACGCTCGACCTGGGCGAACTCGACGCCACGGGTGACACCTGGCCCGAGGACTGGGCGTGGAAGACCGACGGGACTAAGTAAGCGCTCGTCCCACCGCCTCACGGGGCAGGCGCCCGCACCCGCTGCCGCGCGGGCGCCTGCCCCCAACTTGTGGAGTTCGCAATGATTCAATTCATCCTCAAACGTCTCGGCCAGGCAGTCGTCGTCGTCTTCCTGGTCACCATCATCACCTTCGTCCTGCTCCAGTCCCAGCCGGGCGGCGCCGCCCGAGCCGCACTGGGCAAGGACGCGACAAAAGAACAGCTCGCGGCTTTCGACCACGAAAACGGCTACGACCGGCCGATCCCCGAGCAATACGTCACCTACCTGGGCAAAATTGCGCACGGCGATTTCGGCTACTCCTACCAGCACAACCAGTCCGTCAACGACCTGCTAGCCGCCCGCCTACCGCGCACCATCTTCCTCTCCCTGCTCTCCACCATCCTCGCCCTCATCATCGCGGTCCCCCTGGGCGTGTGGCAGGCAGTGAAGAGAAACAAAGCACCCGACTACATCGTGACGATCGCATGTCTGCTGGCCTACTCGACGCCCATCTTCTTCGCGGGACTCCTCCTCATCGTCCTCTTCTCCCAGGTGTGGCCCATCCTGCCCAACGACGCCCCACAGGGCGAGAATCTCTCCGTCATGTGGGAACAGTGGGATCACCTGATCCTGCCGGTGTGCGCCCTATCGATCGGCACGATCGCCGCCTACGCCCGCTACGTGCGCTCCTCAATGGTGGATAACCTCAACGAGCAGTACGTGCGCACTGCACGCGCCAAGGGCCTATCAGAGTTCCGCGTCGTCTTCGTGCACACGCTGCGCAACGCCATGTTCCCCGTCATCACCATGATCGGCCTCTACATTCCCGCGATGTTCTGTGGCGCCCTCGTCATCGAGACGCTCTTCAACTTCAACGGCATGGGCTACCTGTACTACCAGGCCACCGGCAGGCGAGACTACCCGATCCTCCTGGGCGTGGCGCTCATCGTCTCCTTCGCAACCGTCATCGGCGCCCTCCTGGCTGACTTCCTGTACGCCATCGCCGATCCTCGAATCCGACTGGCAGGACGATCCAAATGAGCACAGCAACCGCCACCCCCACCGCGCCCGCGAAAGCGCGCACCGCCCGCAAGTCCACCAAGCTCCAGGGCCTGCAAGTCTTCATGGAGAACCGGCTCGCCGTCTTCGGCGTGTGCATGCTCCTGATTCTGCTGGCGTTCTCCTTCATCGGTCCACTCTTCTACGTCACCGACCAGGTTCACACCGACCTCATGAACTCGGCGCTGCCCCCCTCCTCCGAACACCCCCTCGGCACGGACATGGTCGGCTACGACCAGCTCGGGCGCCTCATGAAGGGTGGACAGACCTCGATCATCGTCGGCCTCTTCGCCGGCATCATCGCGACCACGATCGGCACCCTGTACGGCGCCATCGCTGGCTTCGTGGGAGGCTGGATCGACGCGATCATGATGCGCATCGTTGACGCGCTCATGTCCGTGCCCGTCCTCTTCCTCTTCATGCTGATCGCCACGATGATTCCCCCGACGGTCCCCGTCCTGATCATCATCATGTCGGCGCTGTCCTGGCTGGGCACGTCCCGACTGATCCGCGGCGAAGCACTGTCTCTTCGCACCCGCGAGTACGTCGTGGCAATGCGCGGCATGGGCGGATCGATGCCCCGAGCGATCCGCACGCACATCGTGCGCAATACGATCGGTACCGTCATCGTGAACGCGACCTTCCAAGTCGCCGACGCTGTCCTCTACGTCGCTTACCTGTCGTTCCTTGGCCTGGGCGCGCAGCCTCCCGCCACCGACTGGGGAGCCATGCTCTCCAACAGCCAGTCGCACGTCTACTCGGGCAACTGGTGGCTGCTCTACCCGCCGGGCGTCCTCATCATCATCCTGGTCCTGTCGTTCAACTTCATCGGCGACGGCCTGCGTGACGCCTTCGAAGTTCGACTGCGCAAGAGGTGAGAACTACCATGGATTATTCTCCGCTCCTGGACATCCAGGATCTCCATACGGACATTGAGATTCGCTCCGGCGTGGTCCACGCCCTCTCGGGTGTCGACCTGCACGTGAACCCCGGCGAGACCCTGGGTATCGTGGGCGAATCGGGCTCCGGAAAGACGATGACCGCCCTATCACTCATGGGCTTGCTCCCCCAGGGAGGCCGGGTATCCTCCGGCTCGATCATCCTTGACGGGCAGGACCTAACGAAGATGTCGCTGCGCGAGAAGCGTAGGCTACGCGGCACGAAGGTCGGCATGATCTTCCAGGACCCGCTCACTTCGCTGAACCCGACCATGAAGATCGGCTTGCAGGTCTGTGAGCCGCTGCGCGTGCACAAGAAAATGTCGAAGAAGGACGCGCTTGAGCGCGCCGTCGAGATCCTTAGGCGCGTGGGCATGCCCCGACCCGAGATCGTCATCAACAACTACCCGCACCAACTCTCGGGCGGTATGCGCCAGCGCGTCATGATCGCCATGGCCCTCGTGTGCGAACCACGTATCCTCATCGCTGACGAACCAACGACGGCCCTGGACGTGACGACTCAGATGCAGATCCTTGATCTCATCGACGAGCTGCGCGACGAATACCAGATGGGCGTCATTCTCATCACCCACGACCTGGGTGTGGTCGCCGGCCACACGGACCGTGTGGCAGTCATGTACGCGGGCCGCATCGTGGAGACAGCACCCACCAAGACGCTCTTCACGGAACCTAAGCACCGCTACACGAGTTCCCTCATGGCAGCGTTACCCGAGCGGGCGCTCGCCGCGGGCACGAAGCTGTTCTCGATTCCGGGTGCTCCCCCCTCGCTGACTAACCTGCCGGTGGGATGTCGTTTCGCCTCCCGCTGCCTGTGGGCCGGAGCCGAGTGCGTGGACCGTTACCCGGGTCTGTCGGGCGAGGACTTCCACACATACTCCTGCTTCCATCCTGTCCAGAAGGGCGACGAGTCACCTGCCCAGCTGCAGGCAAAGATCGATGCTGTTTCATCCTCGAACGAGGCCGTGGAAGCATCGGGGGGAACACCGGTACAGCAAGCAGACTCGTGCGAGGTCCTCCTTGAAGTCAAGGAGGCATCTCGCGAATACGAGTCCTCCGGCTCCGGTTTCCTCAAGCGGGACAAGGGTGTCGTTTCCGCGGTAGACCGCGTCTCAATCACTTTGAAGAAGGGTGAGACCTACGGTTTGGTCGGCGAGTCGGGTTGCGGCAAATCAACGATGGGACGTCTGATTGCGGGACTCGAATCCCCCTCGGGCGGCTCCATTGAGTTGGGTGGACGTGACCTGGCTAAGCTGAAAGGCCGCGACGCGATTCGTATCCACCGCGACGTGCAGATGATGTTCCAGGATTCCTACGCGGCAATGGACCCGCGCATGCGTATTGACCAGATCCTGGCCGAACCTATGAGCATTCAGAAGACGGGGAACACGCGTCAGATCGCTGAGCGCATCATGGAGATCATCGAGCAGGTCGGCCTGACCGAAGAAATCTTGGATCGCTACCCGCACGAGTTCTCGGGCGGCCAGCTCCAGCGCATCGGCTTCGCACGTTCCTTGACGCTGGCACCGGACCTCATCGTCGCCGACGAGCCCGTGTCCGCCCTGGACGTGTCTGTCCAAGCGCAGGTCCTGAACCTCATGAAGGACCTGCAGACCGAACTGGGGCTGTCTTACCTGTTCATTAGTCACGACCTGGCGGTCGTCCAGTACATGGCGGACCGTATCGGCGTCATGTATCTGGGTCGCATCGTCGAAGAGGGGCCAGCCAAGGAGGTCGTTAAGAACCCGAAGCACCCCTACACGAAGGCACTCATCGACTCAATTCCCGTGCCCGACCCCGAGTTCTCTCACAACGATCGGGCCATTAAACTGGAGGGTGAGCCACCGAGTGCCGTCAACCCGCCAAAGGGCTGCCGTTTCCGCCCGCGCTGCCCCTTCGCTGGCGAAGAGTGCAAGGTGCAACCTCTCCTGACGGACGAGACACACCGGGTGGCGTGCCACCACCCGCTCGTGCAGGCCAACGAAGGATGAGCTAGGCATGTAAGCACGCAGACGTTCATGGCGGACTCCAACGCGACCCCGACCCGAGCAATCAGGTCGGGGTCGCTTTCTGCGCTCCCCCGCTGAGGCGACGCGACGCGGATATGGGTGTGGGGTGCGACCGTCAGGTCGCACCCCACACCCGAGATACTTTCGGTCAGCGCGTCACTTGGAGACGGCCTTCTTCAGCGTGGAGCCAGCGGAGAGCTTGACGCCGTAGCCGGCGGGAATCTTGATCTCTTCACCGGTACGGGGGTTACGACCGGTACGGGCGGCGCGCTCGACGCGCTCGACGGAGAGGAGACCGGTGACCTTCACGGCCTCACCCTTGGCCAGGGACTCAACGAGGACGGCCTGGAAAGCTGCCAGGGCCTCGTCGGCCTTCGCCTTGGTCAGGTCGGCACGTTCGGCAATCTGAG
>NZ_CAUTSL010000014.1:0-46729 GCF_963540955.1 Actinomyces bouchesdurhonensis | reverse complement strand
CTACCCGCAACCCCCGACCAACACCCGGTCACCCACACTCAACTCGGAAGAGCCCAACAACTGTTTGAGGCGCGCGTTTTGCTCGCGCAACTCACGCAGTTCCTTGGCCTCACTACGATTCATCGACCCATAACGCTGGCGCCACCGGCACAACGTCGCCTCGCTGATACCCAGCACGCGGCAGGCCTGGGCCGTACTCATGCCCTCACCTCGCAGCGCCTCGGCCTTCTCCAGCTTCACGACAATCTGCTCAGGCGTGTGCTTCGAGAACTTCCTCATGGTCATCCATTCTGCCCGGCCACAAGCAGCCAGGACTACTCACAACAACCCTCTCACAACAAACAGTCCGAAAAACCCAGACCCCTCCTACACAACCACGACACGCCCAACCCCACCCAACACCCCTACACCCTCAAATGCGAAGAGCCACTTAAGCCTCACATCCCACTACGCGCAAGCTTGCGCACCCGCACTCAGCCTGCGACAGGCTGATAGTAGCCAGCGTCCGTGCCTACGTCATCGCTGCCGCCCGCGCGCTCCGCCATACGACCGAGGATGAGGATGTACGCCCACGCCGCCCCGGTCAAGATAACGCCCAGCACGATCTTCACAGAATCAGGCAAGTCGGAGGGGGTGACGAAGCCTTCGAGGAAACCGGAACCCGCCAGGAGAATCGCAGCCCCAAACGCAGCCGTCATCGCACCACGGGCGGCCCGCCCGACGGCCTGGAACCTCGTCGCGTCCCCCGGAACGAGAAACACCCAAAATACGCGCAGACCCGCCGCCATCGAGATGAACACTGCCGTCAGTTCAGGCAGTCCGTGCGGCAAGATGAAACGGAAGAAATGCCACACGCCCCCGTACTGGATCACCACCGCGGCCGACGTACCCAGAGACACGGCGTTATTCCACAGGAGCACAAGCGGATAGAAGCCAGTGATGCCAGTTGCCACCGCCTGCAGACAAATCCAGGAATTGTTCGCCCACACGGACAGACCGAACTGCGCATGCGTGTCCTGATGGTAGTAGTCGACGAACATGTCCTGCGCGTAGGCTCGCAGGGCCTCGGGACTGCCCAGCGCAGACATGGCGTCAGGGGTCGTCAGCAGGTAGTGGCCCTGGATAACGCACAGGGCCATGAACAGTGCCATCACGCCAACGATAACCCACCTGATCCGATACATAGCCAGCGGTAGGGCGACAACAAAGAAACGAGCGATGATTGCACCGGTCAGACCGCTGGTACCCGCCAGACGCCCGCGCGCCGCGGACAGCAGACGCGACAGATCGGCGATCAGATCCGGGTCAGGACTCTTTGTGCGCACGCGGGCCAGGTCGGTCGTCGCGTATCGGTAGAGCAGATCAAGCTCGTCAATCTCCTCGCCGGTCAGTGAAGGAGCGCGGGTGAGCTGATCGAGACGTTTCCACTCGTTTTTTCCACTCACCCGCAGCACGTCGATGTCCATTGCACTAGCGTGTCACATATGAGCGCGCAACGCAGTGAGTCCATGCAATTGCAGGACGATTACGTCCGTACGGGCGAGGCGGTGACCCTCGACGTTAAGCCCGCGTCCCCCATGGAGAGACTCACTGCCGCCTTCATGGATGCGACCTGTTACATCGGGCTGGTGGTTATCATGGTCGACGTCGCCACGCGTTCGTTGCGCGTCGCTTCTGATTCGCTCAGTCGTGTACTGCAGGTCCTGATTCTCGCGTCATTGATGTTTATTATCCCCCTCACGGTTGAGGTCGCTACTGGCGGGCGTTCCCTGGGCAAGTGGGCGATGAATCTGCGTGTCGTGCGTGACGACGGCGGTCCGGTGACGGCTCGTCACGCGGCGGTGCGCGTCGGTGTCGGTATCCTCGAGAATTGGCTCTTCCTCGGCGGACTCGCTTTCGCGTCAGAGCTGCTCAACGGAAAGGGCAAACGCCTGGGTGATCTGGCGGCAGGGACGATCGTGTGTTCACAGGGGTCATCGGTCTTCTATCCGCCTCTCGTCATGCCACCGGGCCTTCAGGGGTGGGCCGCGACCGCGACGATCCTTCCCCTGGACGATGCTCTCGCCGCTGAGGCACGTGCATTTTTGGGCACGAATCGTTCCCTCGACAGGCAGGTGCGCGCGCAGGTCGCTTTGTCGCTCGCGCAGCGCCTCTCCCGGCGTGTCCAGACTCCCCTGCCCGCAGGCCTGCACCCTGAGCTTGTGATTGCTGCCGTTTTGGTGGCGCGCAGGGATCGTGAGTGGATGCGCGAGGTTGAGCGACGAGCGCGGGGCACACAGCGCTTCCACGAGGCCACGAAGGCTCGCTTCGGCCTGTAGGCGCTTACTCGTCGAGTGTGTTCTCCTCGCCGTCGACGACGGTGAATTGGGCGCGTCTGCGCGCGTATGGGCTGGAAGGATCCAGGGGGCTGGAGGTGTCGGGACTCCCCACGGAGCGCGCGGGACCGAAGGGACCTGTGCGGGGCTGTCGGGTCTTCGGGGACGAGGCCTGCTGGGCTTCTTGGGCAACCCTGCGCACGGCATCGACGAGAGCCGCTAGGTCATCGCCGGAGGGCGGTGCCGGTTCGAAGGTTGTGGCTAGGCGCACGACCTGCCATCCGAGGGGGGCTTTCAGGTTCTGGGCGTGCTCATCGCACAGGTCGTAAGAGTTGGGGTCGACGACGGTGGCGAGGGGACCGACGACGACCGTGGAGTCATGGTAGTCGTAGGTGAGGGTGGCGACGGCGACGGAGGAGCAGCCTGGCTTGGAGCAGTGTCGTTGGGCAATCACGCACCTAAGGGTACGACACTCGGTGCCCGCATCGCGCGCTCCGGCGCGCCTTGGACCTACCCTGGTGGGGTGTTTGCGACCAGGCGTCATGTCTTGGGCCGCGACCGCCATGGTCGCGGCCCTCGTGGTCCTCTCTTTTTTCCGGGAACTCCGGCGTGGAGGACACGTCGGGAGAACTTCGATCTGCTGGTGAGTGAGCTGGTGTCTGAGTTGATTGGATGGTGGCCACAGGTGGCGACGATTGAGTTCGCGGTGGAGGATGTTCCTCCGTCGAATCCGGCGCCGTGGGAGTCACATAACGTCGTCGTGGCTCGTATCTTCCCTGCGGATCGGCGCAGGGGACTGCGCGATCGAATCGTCGTCTATCGCCTGCCGATCACGCTGCGATGCCCACCCGATGAGCTGGGCGCGATGACCCGCAGGGTGCTGGTGGAGAGGATTAGTCATATTCTGGCGCTGCCTCCGGACGAAGTCGACGACGCGCTTCGCTGACGTGTCCGTTGTTGTCACGGGTCGAGTAGGCACCCTGTGTGCGCTGTGTGCGCTGTGTGCGGGCCTGGGACGTGACCCTCAGTTGACAACTCGGATGGATCCGTTCGCGGCGCTGATGCCTTCCGTACCGACGTTCCACGTGGTCATCATGCGTCCCACTGCCGTGTCGGCGCTCATGACGACGGCGGCTTGAATCGGCGTGGGCGCGTTGATCTGCCCGCCGGTTTCGGGGAGGTCAACGAGGGTGGGTACACCGGGTGCGACGTAGATGGTGCGGCCAGCGACGGTGACCGCGACGGCCCCGGGAGTCGTGGGACTCGTGCCGCTCGACTGCGTGTCGCCTTCATCACCTGATTGCGCTTGGGTGGCCGCGGGCGACGGGGACGCCCAGATGTTGGGGGTCTGTGATGGCGCAGGAGTGGATTCTTCGTCGGACCACTCGCCCTCCGATGTTGTTCGGGCGTCGGTGAGGGGGGCGTAGAGGAGCAGGCTGGCGCGTGTAGCACTCACCCCGGACTGTGTTGCCAGGGACGTGTCGCGGATCGGTTCCGAAGAGAGCACCTTGGTGGCCATAGCCTCGAGGGCGCCCCGACCGGGCAGTGCTGCCTGCGTGAGTGGTATGGCGGGCGTGGCATTGGAGCGCAAGACCCACGCGTTGGTGCGTTGTGCCCACGGTGCCCCGAGCGTGATCGTAGTCGTCTGTGCGACGATCTCACGGTCGGAGGTAACGACGAGGGCAATCGGCGTCGAGTCCTGTGAGGCGCCGTCAAGGGGCATCTCGAGCGTGCTTCCTTCGGCGACGAGCGTCTGGCCTCCGCCGAGGGGATGCAGCCCCGAAGAGTCGGCGACGGAGACACTCACGTTGGCGTCGCCGGAGGGGGACATGAGGCGCAGGAGCGAGGTCCCCTTGGGGTCAACGCCCAGGATTGTTTGTGTGGTGGCGGGTACGACGCCGGAGGCGAGCGTGGTGCCCTGGGGGATCTCACCGTTCATGAGGGAGGCCTGAACCCACGCGGCGATGCCTCCGCCATCGGCTTGCACGTGCACGACCAGGGAATTTTCGTCGGGGAACCATCCGGCCAGGAGCACGGATACGCTGGTGCCCGCCGCGACCGTCACCTGGCGTGGTGCGGCGTTGAGTGGGCCAGCGCCACCATAGCCGTCCACGCTCACGACCGAAGCTGTGGGTCCCGGGTTGGACAGGATGAGAACCATGTCAGCACCAGATGTTGTTGCTCCCGTCGCGAACCACTGGGAGGTACGCGGGGCGGCGCAGCCGACGGCGCTGAGACCGGCGAGTTCGCCGCCGCCCTGACCTGCGAGCGTCAGGGCGGTCGGGATGGTTCCGCCAGTGCCTGTCACGCTCGCAGGGGCTGGGTTAATCGGGGTGGTTGACAGCGAAGACCAGGTGGTCCCTGACGCCACGTTCGCCGTGTTGAAGGGGTCGACAAGGCCTGAGGGACACGCCAGCAGCACCTGTGAGGGTTGGGCACTGTGGGCGCTGCCCTCCACGGTTGTCGGCGCGGGGTCGATCAGTAGCGATCCCGAGGCCAGGGCCAGCGCAGCGACTCCGCCGAACCCGATGGTGGCCGCGGACGCTATCCGGGTCGCTGTCATCTCTTCCTCCACACGGATAGGGCGCTGGCTGCCGCAATCACCAGGCAGATGCCCGAGCCAACGCGCCAGGGAACAATCCACCAGGCGGAGTATGTGACGCTCAAATGGCCCGCTTGGGGCATGTTGAACGTCTGGGCCCAACCGTCGGCGGCTTCGAGGGGAGCCAGCGCCACACCGTCAACGGAAGCGCGCCAGCCTGTGTCAGCACGCTCAGCCAAGATGAGGGTGCCGACTGCGTTGACGTCGCCGTCGACGCGCAGCTGGGAAGAGCCGACGGCGGTCGTGACGCCACCTGGTGATTCAACGCGCACGCGCGAGGGCTTAACAGAATCTGGACGGACGCGCCAGACGATGCCGGAGTTCGTGCTGCCAACTTTTTCGAGTCCACCTGCACGGTCGAGGCCCGCCGCCAGTGCCTGGGCGCCGCTCGCACCGTAGGGCACGAGGATCGTGTCAACGTCGTGTGCGGCGAGTGCGTCAACTGTCGCGTCGTCCGGGTACACCACGAGGGTGTAGGCGGCTTGGGCGAGCGAGGCCGTGGCGGGGTCTCGCAGAACGTTGGTTTCGGCTCCGGCTCGCGCATCGGCCAGTGCGAGCGCCCTGGAGGCAGGCGAGGAGTCCGTCAGAGAGGGTCCTGCTCCGCGCCACAGCGCGGCATCGACTGTGCCGTTCGTGGGGTCTCCGTCCAGGACAAGGACGCGTCCGGCGCGGGGAGAGCGTTGAGCCTGGGAGGCGACGGCCGAGACGATGGGGGTTGCCATGGGGGAAACGGTCTCCCGTTGAGCCAGGGCGAAGGTCGGCACCGAGGAGGCATCGCTGCGTGTCGCAAAAGCGGCAACGCTGTGGGCGCCTCCGAGCGCGACGAGGACCAGCGCAGCCAGGACTCCAACGGCGCGCGTCACCCGGGATCTGGGTGCATCCCACGCCGTGGACTGCTCGCAGGTCGACGATGGGGGGGTCACGCTGCCTGCCATCGAGGCGAGGAGGAGGGACCCGAAGGAAAGAGACAGTGCTGGCGAAACCCAGGCGGAGGCAACCTGTGCGCCGTCCAGGCCGACGCCGATGTGTGAGGCGGCCCAACCGGCAGCGGCGCTCACGAGGGCGCCGCTCACGAGGGCGGCTACGACGCGCGAGCGACTACGCACGAGCGCGAACCCAGCGAGGGCGGCCACGCTCGCGCCCACTGCGCCGCAGGCGACCATCTGAAGCGTCGATTGTGGCGCGGCGGGCATGCCCAGGAAGGCGAACCAGGAGGCTGCCCGCGTGTAGGCATGTGCAGTGCCGCTTGTGGATGCCAATGCCGCCCAAGCCGATGGGTGGGTCAGGATCGTCGCGTAGGTGGGCGCGAGCAGCAGGACCGCGGGTAGGGCTACGAGGCCGCGTTTGCGCGAGCGCCACATCAGCGCTGTGAGGCTCACGGGCAGGGTCCAGGGGGCGCAGCAGGAGAGGACCACGACGGCGAGTGCGGCCAAGCCCGCGTTGACTCCGCGGGGGCGCACCGGTGCGGCGGTGACGCCCGCTGCTCCCGCGACGAGCAGTGGGCTGGCGGCTGGAGCGCAGTACGCGGCAATGAGAGGAAGAACGGCGTGTGCGAGGGTGCCCGCAAGGACACCGTGGGTGGCGCTCATCGCAAGTGCGGGGGCCAGTGCCCACGCAAGAGCCACGAGGAATCGCACGCGCAGCGACGACGTCAGGGAGCGAGTGGGCACCCACGCGATCATTGCGGCGATGGGACACGAGGCGACGAGCAGGAAGGTTGCGACTGCCCCCGGTGTCACTCCCGTAGGCGCGGCAGGCGCGCTGAGTAGTGACATGAGGGTTGTGAGGGGGTCGGCTCCGCCGACGTGGCCGTCTCCGCCGGGGATCCACCCGGCCCATGCGGCGCTCCACAGCTCGGACCAATCGGCGGGGAGCGCTGCCCACGCGCCTCCGACGAGGCCTGCGGAGGCACCCCACCACTGGAAGGCGGCTATCAGCGAGGTGACGACGAGGAGGCCGAGGGCCGCGGAGGAGGAGCGGATGCGGTAGCGACGAATGGAGGCGAGGACGAGCGGGTCGATACGTTCGCCGTTGTCGTCCTCATCGTCTCTTGTGGGTTCTTTGCGCAGGGAGGCGGGTGTGATCTCCAGGTTGTGCAGGGCGGAGTGGGGCACGGTGCGTGAGCGTGCGGCCCTCGCACGACCGGCGAGCAGACGCGCGGTTGCCCCCACCAGCGAGGCGAATGCGGCGATTTCAGGCAGGGCGAGGGAGGCTCGCCCGGTCATCAAGCGACCGAGGGCGCGAGCTGGTGTCCACACCAGAAGCCATATGGCCAAGAACGGTAGGACGAGCGCCGGGGTGGCCTTGCACCAGTTGTACATCTGCGCGAACCTGCGTCGCCGGAATGACTTGGCTTGCGCGGCCTCCATCTGCGCTGTGGCCTCGGCGCGCTCATCGTCTTCGATACGGTCCGAGGCCTGGGTCGGGTCGAAGCCGGGGGTCAGGGAGGAGCGGGCGTGGCGTATACGGGCGCGGGGGGCTACGACGACGCGGTAGCCGGCTAGGTGGAGGCGGCGCCCCATGTCGAGGCCATCTCCGAAGGGACCCAGCGCGGGATCGAAGCCGCCGACGGTGTCGTAGGCCTTTGCGCGCAGGAGCATACCGGCTGTTCCGACACTCAGCACATCGGTTGTTCCGTCGTACTGTCCCTGATCGATCTCATCCTCGCTGATGCGTTCGAGTCGACGTCCGCTGGCAGTGGCAAAAATGCCGAGTTCGAGGAGCCGCGTGCCATCCCAGCTCACCTGTTTCGTGCCAACTGCTCCCACGGTTTTGCCGACGGCGCCCGCCTGAGCGAGTTCTCTGAGGCAGTCGGGTTCGGGGGCGGAGTCCTCGTGGAGGATCCACCACCACGGATAGGAGGCGAAGGGGGCGTCCTGCGCGTGCGCTCGTCGAATCGCGTCACCGAGGTTGCGGGCCCGACCCACGCGAATGAGCCGTGCACCATGCGGGACTCGGTCGGCGGGGAAGGGTGTGACATGACGTCCTGCAACGTCAACGATGGTAAGGGAATCCGGAGCCATCGTCTGATTTTCGATGGCCCGTAACACGGACTGTGTCAGCGGCGCGTCCCCTCGGGTGACAAGGATGGCGCCGATCGTTTGAGACGTGGGACTCAACCGGCCATTCGGCGCAGGCGCCGCCTCTCGCGCTCCGACATGCCGCCCCAGATGCCAAAGCGCTCATCGTTGGCGAGTGCATACTCGAGGCAGTCCTCGCGCACCTGACAAGCCTGACAAACGGCTTTGGCCTCGCGAGTGGAGCCACCTTTTTCCGGGAAGAACGCTTCGGGATCCGTCTGCGCACACAGCGCGTGCTGCTGCCACGCAAGGGGGCCGTCAATGCGGGCGTACAGCGCCGCATCGGCGTCCTCGGACCACTGGAGGGGTCCGTCACCGAAGATGTTCCACATGCGGAAGACTCCTTATAACGAATCGATCAATACGAGAATTACACGCGTGTCATTGCAGGAAGTCAAGCGGTTTCGCGTTATTGAGACCTCTAGAGTAGCACCTGACCCCCCGGTAGATCCTTACAGTTTTGTAATGACTTCACAGTTACCCGGTACTTGGAACGCCTAGGACCTTCGATATACTCTCAACTATGAGCAGCTATTCCTCCCAGAGTATGACGAGCCTCACACATCTTGTGAGCGCAGTTAACGCGTGGTCAGGACCCGCACTTACCCAGTATGGAGCAGAACGTGTCGAGCTGGGTGGACCCGTGGCCGGCAGGTGGCTGGCCAAGATCGCACATTACCTGACAAACGACCTGGCCGCGGACCTCTTCGGCACCGGCGAACCCACTCCCGCCCGCTTCTACACGTCCCTTCAGCCCTGGCAAGACGTCCTCTGGCAGATCGCAGCTCGCGCGATGGGGTGGGAACACCTCCGCACGCGCAACCCCCTGCCCGGCGACCTCCTCATCACGAACACTCTGACCAACGAGTCCGACGACGCCCTCAACGCAGGAGCCCATGTTCTGGCCCAGACGCCCACGTATCTTTCCTTCGCATGGGAGGGCACTCTCGGAGGTGCACTCGACGCCCTCGCCCAGATCGCGACGGCGCCCGACACCATCACCATCCCCACACCCCCAATCCTCCCTGCTGTGCGAGACGACGCCCTGGAAGGCACACGCGCCACACAGGACATCAACGGCAAACGCGTCGCCCTCCTGTGGGACACGCACACGGGTGCAGGCCAGGTGCTGGATCAGTGGATGGCCGGACGCTCAGTGGTCATCATCGACCCGCAGTCGATCTCACCCGACCAACTCCCCCACATCGTGACATCCGAGGCCGTCGATGCCGGACTCGCCCTCTACACTCGCTAGCGCCTACCAGACACGCAGGAGACGCGCCGCAGCGAGTTTGAGTCCCTCGACATGATCGCGCCTAATCTGAGCCCACCGCAAGGCCAAACGAAGGCGCGCGCAGGCGCCATCCGCCTCCAGGTCACGCACGATCGACGCGAGCTCAATGCGGTGAGGAGCGTCGAACGTACCGACCTGCAGGGCTGCTCGACCAATCAGGATGAACTGGTTACGATAAAAACCATTGCGCAGCTTCTCCATGCGCGCGTCGCGCGCACTCGCACCGGAGTTAGCCCCCTGAACGTTACCGCCGTGCTGGCGATATTCCAAAGTCGGCTCCTCGCCAATCACCCAGGTCAGGCCAATCGCACGAGCCAGGGCGTACACGTACCAGTCATGCACGCCAATGCGCGAATAGTCGAGGCGAGCGATCACCTCTACGAGGGCGCGATGAGCCTCGGGAGAAAACACGTACGTCGATCCGGGACCAGCAGCCTCAAAGAGAAAATCCCAGGCCCGCTGAGGCTGCGACTTACGAATAAGGCGGCGCTCACCCACCCCACCCCCCGGCAGCGATTCGAAGGAATTCACGTTGGAGGAGACAACATCGGCGCCCGTGGAGGCCATGAGCGCGAGCTGTGTCGAAAGCTTGTCCTCATGCCAGACATCGTCCTGATCCGTGAAAGCGACGTAGGAACCGTCTGGAATGTGGGTCGTGAACAGATGCAAGAAATTACCTGTCACACCGGGAACGCCCTCGCGCTGCGGAAGAACCGTGATACGAGGATCGGACGCTGCGCGACGCTCCAGATGGTCTCGCGTCGCATCCGCCGACGCATCATCGGAGACAACGAGAGACACGTCCACGCCCTCCTGAGCGAGCACGGAGTCCACCTGCTCATCCAGCCACGCCCCGCCCTCGGCCATACCGTTATAGGTGGCCATGAGGACGGTGACGCGGGGACGAGGCATCCCGCGGTCTCTGGTCACGTCACCCAAGAAATCAGTGCCCTTCAGCGGCATACTTCGCTTCAACGGCCTCCTTGAGCGGGGCCCACCAGGCCTCGTTCTCGGTGTACCAGGCGATCGTGTCCGCCAAACCGTCTCGGAAGTTCGTAAACTTGGGCTCCCAGCCAAGCTCAGTGACCAGCTTCGAGTTATCGATCGCGTAACGCAGATCGTGCCCCGGGCGATCCTTGACATGATCGAAGTCGTCGGGAGCGTAGCCCATCAGCTCGTTAAGGATCGCAACCACGTCGCGGTTATTGGTCTCACCATTGGCGCCAATCAGGTAGGTCTCGCCAATGCGGCCCTTCATGAGGATGTCCCACACGGCCGTGTTGTGGTCGCGCACGTGGATCCAGTCGCGCACGTTCAGGCCGTCGCCGTACAGACGCGGACGCACGCCACGCAGACGATTGGTGATCATACGGGGAATGAACTTCTCGATGTGCTGGTAGGGACCATAGTTATTCGAACAGTTCGAAATCGTGGCCTCGACACCGAAAGAACGCACCCACGCGCGCACCAGCAGATCCGAACCCGCCTTGGACGAGGAGTAGGGCGAGGAAGGATTGTAGGGCGTGGTCGGCGTAAACTTCGAAGGATCGTCCAGCTCCAGGTCGCCGTACACCTCGTCCGTGGAGATGTGGTGGAAACGAACCTTGTGGCGACGCACGGCCTCCAGCAACGTGAACGTACCCACCAGGTTCGTCTGAATGAAGGGCGAAGGATCCAGCAGCGAATTGTCGTTGTGCGACTCTGCGGCAAAGTGGACGACCGCGTCCGCACCGGCGACGACGCCGTCGACCAGGTCAGCATCAGCAATATCGCCCTCAACGATGCTCAGGCGCGAAGCGGGTTCGGCCGGAAGATCGGTCAGAGAGGCGCGGTTGCCCGCGTATGTGAACTTGTCCAGGACGACGACATCGACATCCGGATGGTCCTCAAGGAGCGTATGAACGAAATTCGCTCCGATGAAGCCGGCACCGCCGGTCACAACAATCTTCATGAGTTTTCTCCTTTGCGCGCCCGGGGGCGTGTGGGGTTGTGGTGTCGAGTGCGATCGACTATGCCACCATTATGCCGTACGTCTGCACGGACTGAAGAGAGATCGCCGGATGGCGTGGCAGTCACGTCAGGACTCGACAACGATGGACGAATCCAGCGCCACCGGTCCCGAGCCGATTCCGTTTCCTTGAACGACCAGGTCCCAGGCCCCATCGCGCTGCGCGTAGGGCTGGCCGCCCGCGTCATCGATCGACACGTTCATCCGATACATGCCCTCACCTAGGGTGAGGGTGGGAATGGTGATGATAACCGTTGCGTCACCCTCAATGGCGGGGAGGGTCGCACCTGAGTTCCGGGAGTTGTAGTAGTGCAGCTTCTGCCCCAGGTTCGTATCAAGCGAGAAAGCGCTCACCCAGTTCTCAATGCGCTTCGACGCAGTCAAATCCATGCGGATGCAGATCGTATCACCGGTACGGGCAACACGAATAGGCTCGCCGCCCTGGTCCGTCATCGAAATATCGCGGATCGTAATGAGGCCAGTCTCATCCGTGTGGATCGGAGCGGCCTGCGCGTCGCGTTGGAATCCCTGACGCAGGATGCGCACAGCATCAGATGTCGAGCCGTCAAAAACGAGCTTGCCGTGATCGAGCACAACTCCTCGCGTACACACGGACTCAACCTGCTCCGCTGAATGAGAGACTAGGACGATCGCGCGCCCCTCCGTTTGGAAGGAGTGAATCTTATCCATGCACTTGCGTTGGAAGGGCTCGTCACCGACAGCGAGCACCTCGTCCACGAGGAGAACGTCGGGGTTGGAGTGGACGGCGACCGCGAAAGCCAGTCGCACGTACATTCCCGAGGAGTAGAACTTCACCTGCGTATCGATGAACTGTTCAATGCCGGAAAAAGCGACGATCTCGTCGAAGCACTTCTCCGTTTCGGCGCGCGTCATCCCCAGAATTGACGCATTCAGGTACACGTTCTCGCGACCCGTCAGGTCCTGGTGGAAGCCGGCACCGAGTTCGAGCAGCGCGGCCATACGCCCCCGGGTGGTAACGCGACCCGTCGTCGGGCGAATGATCGACCCCATGATTTTTAGGAGAGTGGACTTTCCGGAACCATTGTGGCCCATAAGACCCACGGACTCGTTGAGGCGAACATCCACGCTCACATTATCGAGGGCGCGGAATTCTTTGACGCGCGCACGCGATGAATGCAACACGCGGTCCTTGACGGAGGTGTCGCGGTGCAGCTTAAAGACCTTGGATACGTCCTGGACGCGGACGACTTCGGGCATTGACATTAGAGCTCCTGAGCGAAGTTACCCTCGAGGCGTGCAAAGATGCGGTGCGCTCCGAAGACGAGGACGATTCCGATCAGCGCCGCGCCGGCCAGGCGGATCATGAGGTGCGCGGGATATGGCTGATCGACGCCAGCCGCCCACAGGGACCGCTGGAACCCGAGGATTGCCAGTGTTACGGGGTTGGACAGGTAGACCTCGTGAAGCACCGGGTAGTTCGTCGCGAGGGCACGCTGGACGTAGCTGTAAGAGTAGACGATCGGCGATGCCCAAAAAGCCAGGAAGGTGATGACCTCGATGAGGTGCTGGATGTCGCGCATGTAGACGTTCAACGCTGACAATAAAAGGCCGAACAGGGTTGCGTACACGACCAGGACGACGAGGGCGAGAGGCAGGTATGCCAGCGACGCGAGGGAGGGGATTTGCCCCGTAACAACGATGGCTGCCAGCAGGATCACCAGCTGGATGGCTGAGTTGACAGCCGAGGTGCCCAGCGTCGAGAGCGGGAAAATCTCGCGCGGCAGGTAGACCTTTTTGACCAAGCCCGAGTTCGCGACGATCGATCCGGTTCCCCCGGTCACCGCCTCCAGAAAGAAGCCCCATGCCGTCAGCCCGGTGAAGACGAAGATCGCGAAATAGGGGATTCCGCGAGAAGCGCCCAGGAACTGGCCGATGACGATGAAGTAAATCAACAGCTGCGACAGGGGCTTGAACAGCGACCAGATGAATCCGAGATTCGAATCCTTGTAGCGCGCCTTCAGCTCGCGGTTGATGAGGAGGCGGAGAAGCTCACGGCGACGCCAAATATCGTCGATTGCGCTTTTCGTGCCAGCCCACAGACCGCTCTTGTCACCCAGCTCTCGCAAGGGTTGGGCCTCGATGCGCGCCACTCGTTGCGCGAGGGAGGACCCGGGGGCGGAGGTCGTAGATTCAGTCATACCAACTCACTATATCTGACCGTTCGGTTCCTTACTGACCATAGCGCTTGAGCGGCGAGCGAACGCCCCTGCGCACGCCCCTCCACTTCTGCACGTGGTAGGCGGGATTGAGGAAGAAACCGCTGATCTTACGGCGCTTGCCGACCTCGCGGTCGCGAGCAAGACGCAGGGCGTCCTTGAGGATTCCGGTCGCCACCATGCGCACGACCGTGGGGATAGAGGGCAGGGCGACGTCGATGCCTACCTCACGCAGCCCCTGGGTCTCCTCAAACATGCGGTCGTCATATTCGGAGACGGTCATCTCGTTGGAGTGCATGACGGCGGCTCGCGGCGCGTAGGCCTTGATGTATCCGGCTGCGATCACGTCGCGTCCCAAGAGCTGGTCTTCGGCGTAGGAGACGTCACGGTAGGGTACCTCGCCCGTCAGAATGTCTTTGCGCGCGGCCGAGTTCACGTCGGAATAGAAAGTGACGGCGTTGCGCACACCCTCATCCTGGATGAAGTCGTCGTCGTAGAACAGGGTGGTTCCAAATCCCGGGCCGAAGCCATTGAAGACGCCCTTGATTTCGTAGCGCAGCAGTGGGAAGGCATCGGGTCGGGGAATCTGGGCGCCCATCACGGCGACGATGCGCTCAGAAATACCGAAGGGCGCGGTGATCTCGTGGAGCCACCGGTCCGAGGCCGGGGTGGCGTCATGCGTCAGGTAGGCGACGATACGGCCCTTGGCCAGGTGCGCGCCAAGATTGCGGGTCTTACCATGCCCGAACTCGCTATTGGGGATCTGGACCAGACGCACGGACGGGTACTTGGCGATGATGTCCAGGGTCGAGTCGGTCGACCCGGAGTCGATGACGAGGATCTCGTAAGTGCCGTCGAAACGCTGGGTGGTCAGCGATGCAAGGATTTCGTCGATGTGCTGCTCACCGTTGTAGGTCAGGATGACGACGCTCGCGTCGAGCGTGGCATCATTGGCCTCAACGTAGTCAGATTTAGTAACCATGCGTTTGGATCTCCTGCCATGTTTTCGCGATGCCCTCATCGAGCGGTGTCATCTCAAAGGGACCAAATTCCTTGTTCACGCGTTGCGTGTTGAGCACGGAGCCGAGGAGATAGGTCGAGGGCGTGGGAACGTGCTCAATCTCCGGTGTCGTCCCGGTGACGCGCTCGATAGAGGCGACGATCTCTGAGACGGTGGTCTTGCACCCCGATCCGATGTTGTAGACGGAACGGGTCGCCCCGCGGTGAATCATCGTGGAGACGATGGTGGCAAAGTCCTCCACGTAGATGTAGTCGCGGAACATGGAGCCGTCCCCCATGACCGTCAGCGCTTCTCCGTTGAGAACGTGGCGCAGGAAGATCGGGATGATGCCCTGGCGCTTGTGCGGGTTCTGCCTGGTCCCGTAGGGGTTGGAGATGCGCAGCGATGTCGAGTTGAGATCGTATTTGCGGGCGAAGAAACGCATGTAGTTCTCGATGGTGAGTTTGCCGATGCCGTAGGGCGATACCGGCAGCGTGCGGTCCTCCTCGCCGTAGCTCTCCTTGTTCTGGTCGCCGTAAATCGTGCCGCCGCTCGAGGCGTAGTACACGTGAGACACGCCGGCTTCGACGCACGCGCGGAACAGATCGATGCTGCCCTGAATGTTCGTGCGCACATCCAGCGTCGGGTCATTTTCAGCCGTGGCGGGGTCTGTGGTCGAGAGCATGTGTACGACCACGTCCATGCCTGTCACGGCGCGCGTTATGTCGTCGATGTTCAGGAAATTACCGTCGAATGCTTCGACTCCCGCGGCCGTCCAATGCTCTCCGTTGCCGAACATGTCGAACGCACGGATGAACGTTCCTTCCTGCGCGGCAAGGGCATCGACCAGGTGGGATCCGAGGAACCCGTTACCTCCGACTACCAGGATGTTAGGCATTCATAGCCTCCTCAAAATCAGCGACGAACGTGCGTCCCGAGTCTTCCCAGCTGAGCGACTTCACGGACTCCGCGGCGGCGCGCGAACGGGCCACCTGGTCCTGTGCATCCACGATGCGAATGATTTCCGTGGCCATGGCGCCGGGCGACAGCGGTACGTAGTCAATATGGGGGTTGTCAGAAACGAGCCGGTTGTTGGGGGCATCGTTGACGACGGGGATCGTCCCGCACGACGCCAACTCGAGCGGGAGCAGCGACAGGTTTGTCAGGCTCATGACGAGGGCCGCGGCGCACTGGTTGTACAGCGGGGAGAGTTCTTCGAGCGTGAGTGCGCCGTGGTTTTCGTACTCGAAGGGGACTTTCCACTCTGACACGTCCCAGCCCGCCATGTGAATGCGAATGTCGGGGCGGCGCTTCTTGACGTCGGCCAGCACCATGCATCCAAGTTCGAAACCTCGACGCATGGTCACGGGGCGAGCGTAGAAGAAGACGTCCGCGCGTCGTTTGTCGTTCGTGCGCTTGTAGAGTGAGAATTCGGCAGCGAAGTCGAAGGGGTGGGTCCTCATCCCGTATTCTTTGTGCAGTTTGCGGGCCAGCCACTTTCCGGCGGTGAAGGCCTCGAATCCGAAGCGGTAGGTGTTCTCCGCGAGCTGGTTTTCTGAGCCGACGGGATAGAACGAGGGTTCGAAGTCCTGGACGAAGTAGAATCGGCGCGCGTTCGAGCGGTCCAAGTATGCGGGGTATGCGGTCTCCCAGCCGGTCGCGAAGATTGCGTCCACGTCGTCTCCGACACCGACAGCTGGGTCATAGAGGGCGAAGGAGGCCTTTAAGGAGGGGTAGTTGTTCGAGCGCTCGACCATGTCGCGCACGCGCTCGGCGTCAACGGGGATCGACTGCGACCAGTAGAGGAAGATCTTCACCTGGTGACCGGCGGCCTCCAGGTAGGACAGGAAACGGAAGATGTTCTGGTGGCCTCCCGAGGATTCTCCGGGGGGAGACATGATCCACGCGGTGACGTAGGGGCCGGATCCGAGGGAGCGAGGGTTCTTCTTCCAGTGGGGTTCACTCACCCAGTCCACGGCGGCGGCATCCGAGAATTTGACGAGCATCCCGAGGGGGTACTGTCCCTTGCCTTTTCCCTTGGCGGAGTTGGCGATCTTATTCCCCATGCCCTGCAAGAGACGAGCGACCGTCATTCGGCCCCCGTATCGTTTGAAGTAGGAGGCACCCTTTGCGAACTTACGCACCAGCGGATTCGTCTGTGTCATGCTCGACAGTTTAGCGCCTGCATGGTGCGGACTCGGACGAGGAGTGACCCATCCCTACCTGCAACGCTGTATCATTACTCACTTTCCAGCGTTTTCTTTGTAGTGGCGCCTACGCGCCGGGGAGTCCCATCACGCCTCGCCTTCCGCGCGCGTCGAGCACGAAGCGCGGCGGGAAACGAGGCGAGTCCCTGTGCGACCCCGTGCGCGACCGGGCCTCGACATCCTGCCCGCACAGCCCGGGCCAGTGAGCGGACCAGGGCACGTGCGACCACTGGCCACGGCGCGTGTTCGACCGCCACGATGAGGCGATTACGCGCGTTGACGCGGGTGAACATGGGTGAGGTTGCGTCCGAGGAGGCGGCGTGCTCGTGGTCGACGACGGCCTCGCGCACGAAACGCACACGGTATCCGGCTTCGCGGAGCCGGTAGGACAGGTCTGTGTCCTCGTAGTACATGAACAGGTCGGTGCGGATGCCGCCGACTTTCTCCCAGGCGTCGCGCCGGATTGCGCACGCTCCCCCGCACAGGCCGAACACGTCGGGCGCGGCGTCGAGGTCTTTGGCCTCACACAGCCAGTCTCGGTCTTGGCCGTTGCCTGCGCGGTCGACGATGTTGCCGGTCGAGTTGACCAGGACGGTGCCCTCGCTCTGCATTGTTTCCTCGTCTGTCTGGCGCACCCAGCGCGTGGGACCGTTTCCGCTCAGTGCCTGGGCCTCGTCTTCACGTGCGTGACGGTAGCGCCCGGCGAGGAGAATGAGCGCGGTCGTGGCTCCCACGTCGGGGGTGCCCAGTGGGGCTAGGAGCGCGTCGAGGAAGCCCTCACGGACGGTGGCGTCGTTGTTGAGGAGCACGAGGGCGTCCTCGCTCAGACCCGCGGCACCCGCCGTGACGCCGGCACCGAATCCGCCGTTGACACCCGCGTTCACCAGCTCGATGGGGATGTCTGTCGCGGCTCCATCACCCGATTCGCTGCGTCGCAAGCCAGTGAGCAGCTCGGGTAGGTGGGCGTCGAGAACTGCGAGAGAGTCATCCTCGGAGCCGTTGTCAACGATGACGAGGCGGTCGCCGGCGCGCAGCTGTGGAACGATCGAGCGGGCGGCGCGCAGGGTGAGGGGAGCGTTTTTCCAGTTGACCAGGACGACCCGGGCGCTTGGCCGCGCCTGCAGGTCGGTGTTCATCGGGCACCTGCCAAGGACTCGTAGAGGCGGGCGTGAGCGGCGGCGGAAGCCTCCCACGTGTAGTGGTTTGTTCGGGCGAGGCCGGCGCGAGCCAGGCGGTCGTGTTCACTTCCAGCGGCGGCCTCGAGGGCGTCTGCCAGAGCAGAGGCGTCGGTGGCTGGGACGAGGAGCCCAGCGTCGGTGCCGGTGATCTCCGCCATGCAGGTGTCGGCGCTGGTCACGACGGGCGTCCCGTGCGCCATGGCTTCCAGGACGGGCAGTCCGAATCCCTCCCAGATAGAGGGGAAGGTGAAGACTCGCGCGCCAGCGTAGGCGCAGGCCAGGTCGGCGTCGTCGAGGCGCCCGAGAATGTGGGTCCGGTCGACGGGCAGGTCCCCCCATTCAGGATCCTGCCCCCATCCGGCGGGGCCAACGAGGACCAGGTCGAGGTCCGAGGACGAGGCCATGGCACGGTAGGCGCGCAGCAGCGTCGGTAGGTTTTTGCGTGGCTCGCGCGTGCCGACCCACAGGATGTAGGGGCGCGTGAGAGCGTGGCGGGCGCGGAAATCCTCAATCTGCTGGGGCGTGACGGGAGTGTGGGTTAGACCGTGGGGGATGACGGTGATGATGGACTCGTCGATCCCTGCCTCCACGCAGTCCGCCGCCGTGGCCTCGGAGGGGACGATGACGGCGTCGGCACGGCGCTTCGTGATGTCAAGAGCGCGACCGAAATAGGCGGCACCGTGGGCGGTGAAATGGCTGGCGTCACGTAGGAAGGCAACGTCGTGGACGGTGACAGCCAGCGGGTGCCTCGTCGGGGGAATCGCCCAGGTGGTCGCGTGCACGACGTCAGGGGCGCGACCTGAGCGCGAACCAATCATACGGTCGAGGCTCGGCTTGCCCAGGCGGTCCCACGCGGCGTACAGGGCGCGCCGAGGCAACGCAGAGTTGAGAACTGGGATTGTCAGCCCGACGTCCTGCGGGGAAGGCTCACAAGCGCCGTGGCGGGCGGCGATACCAAGCGTGCGCACCCCCTGTGGGGCCAGGCGGGAGGCCACCTCCACGATGTATCGCCCCGACCCACCGGGGACGGGTTGCCACATCTGCTCGACTACCATTGCGACGCGCACACTCATGGCTACAGGATAGTTGAGATGCATGTCAGCGTCTGTCTATCCTCGTCGTGGCCTACAATGGAAGTGTCAATCGCTAGAACCGGAGACCATTATGCCTTCCTCCCTCTCGTCCAAACCCGTTCGCGTCCTCATGGACGCCACCGCGATCCCGGCGAACCTGGGCGGAGTTGGCCGCTACGTGGACGATCTGGTTCCCGAATTGGAGGCCCAGGGCGTCGATCTCACCATGGCGGTGCAAGAGCGCGACGCGGAGCATTTCGCCACGAAACTCCCCCGCGCCCGTATCATCCCGATTTCTACACGCTTCGAGTCTCGTCCGTTGCGTTTCGCGTGGGAACAGACGGGGTTGCCTTCGCTCATCCGCAAGGTGCGTCCCGATGTTTTACATTCCCCCCACTACACCTGCCCGCAGTTCCCTGGCGTTCCTGTCGTCATCACGTTGCACGACGCGACGTTCTTTTCTCACCCCAAGGCGCATTCGCGCGTGAAGCAGAAGTTCTTCACTTTCGCGATTCGTCGTGCGATCCGGCGCGCCTCGGCGCTCGTCGTACCATCTGAGGCGACGCGCGATGAGACTATTAAGTACGCGGGCGGGGATGCGTCGCAGTTCTACGTCGCCTACCACGGTGTGGACCGCTCGATTTTTCACCCCGTCGACGACGCTGAGCGCCACCGTGTCAAGAAGGCTCTTGGGTTGGAAGGCCGGGAGTATATAGGGTTCCTCGGCACCCTCGAGCCGCGCAAGAACGTCCCGAATCTTGTTCGCGGTTGGGTTCAGGCCGTCTCGGGCCTGGCGGATCCTCCCGCGCTGGTCTTGGCCGGCGGAAAAGGCTGGGACGAGGACATCGATCCCGCGTTGGCTACCGTTCCCACCCATCTTACGGTCCTGCGTCCCGGCTACTTGCCCCTGGAGGATCTGCCCGGTTTCCTTTCCGGTTGCCTCGTCTTGGCGTACCCCTCTATCGCGGAGGGTTTCGGCCTGCCCGTCCTGGAGGCGATGAGCTGCGGGGCAGCGACGCTGACGACTCGCCTGACCTCCCTGCCCGAGGTCGGTGGAGACGCCGTCGCGTACTGCGACATCACACCCGAGTCGATTGCCCACGGCCTCACAGACTTGATGAATGATCCTGCGCGACGCGCGCGGCTGGGGCAGGCAGCTATCGAACGTTCCGAGGAGTTCACCTGGGAGCGAGCAGCACGTGTCCACGCACAGGCTTTCCGCGCAGCAGCAAGCCACTGATCCCCGACCGTATGCGTTCAACCCAAGGATTGTCTTCTATGACTACAACTGATCTCCCCCAGGATGGCGATTTTTCTCCCGCGTCCGATCGCGCTGAGAAGGCACCGGCGCAGCATTTGGCCAACACTCATCGCGTCGGGTTGCCACGAGGCACCTGGCGTGTCCTGGGAGTCATCGCTCTCGTCCTGTGCGTGTGTGGAGTTGGTGTCTCTTGGGCGCTCTCTTCTCCGCTCGGCGGCTCGCCGGATGACGACTACCACTTAGGTTCGATCTGGTGTCCTCCCCCGCTGTCCGCGTCCGGATGCTCGACGGGCTACACGGAGCGCGGAACCTACGGTCCCTACGTTCCCGAGACCGTGTCGTCGAGGCGCGTCGCCTGCTACGCGTTTCGCGGCGAAGATTCCGCTGCGTGTTCCCTGAATAACTCCGACGATGTCACGATGGTGACGGATCGTTGGGATGATGGCAACTACCCGTGGGGCTACTACCAGTTCCACCATCACTTCATCGGCCATAACGCTGCCCGCGCGGGCGTGACTATGCGCATCATTAACGTCATGATTGCCGTCGTTGTCCTCGGGGCGATCGGCGCGTTCATGCCGACCGTCTTGCGCCGCTCGTACGCTCTGTCGCTGCTGGCAGGGTGGACGCCGATGGGCATCTATTTCATTGCCTCTAACAACCCTTCCTCGTGGGCTTTCACCGGTGTTTTCGCATTCGCAGCCGGCCTATGGTGCGCCACTCATTCAAGCGGATGGCGACGTTGGGCGCTCATCGGCTTGGCAGGCCTCGGAGCCGTCCTGTCGTGCACGTCGCGCGGCGATTCGGCTTTCTTCCTGTTCGTTGTCTCCGTCGCCCTGGTTTTCGCAGTGCGGTGGAGCCGCACCCGGTGGCCGGAGGCCGCGCTCGCACTCGTGTCATCCGTCGTCGGGATCGTCATCATGCGCTCGACGAACGTCGCGACCTCCCAGCTGACGTCGATTGACGGTCCCCGCCCCTCTCTCACCCAGCTCATCGGTCTCAATGTGTCCTCCCTGCCACAGTACTTCGCGGGCTTCTACGGCTTCCGATGGGGACCCGGCTGGATGGACGTGAACTATGACGGCTCGGTGACGACGCTTGCTCTGTTCACTGCCGCTTTCGTGTTCATCATTGGTATGCGCGCCTGGTCGTGGCGTAAGGGAATGACCTTGCTCATGCTGGTGGGAGCGATGGCTGGGGTTCCGATCGTCATCGGTATTATCCAGGGTATCGACAACGTAGCCGCCTACCAGCCTCGATACATGATGCCTCTGTGGGTCGTGTTGATCTTCTTCATGCTGACGATGGAACGACGCGAGGACTCCGTGACGCGCTCACAGCTGGTGACGATCGGAATTTTTGCGTCCGTCGCGGCTTTCTGGGCCCACTTTCTGCTGCTGCTGCGTTACACGCACGGCTCGGCGAACATGGTGTTTAACCTCAGTGAGTCCGCGTCGTGGTGGTGGAAAGGTGCCCCCGTCGGGGCGAACATGGTGTGGTTTATCGGCACCGTCTGTTTCGTGTCTGCCACGGTTCTCGCGCTTGTCCTCACGCGTGACGGTGTCGGCAACAAGCTAGCGGTCGTGGAAGCCGACGACTGACTGATCACGCCTGGGGCACCAGCGTCGGCGGGCTGCAGATCGCGGGAGTCTCCTACAGGTTCACGCTGTGCCCCGAGGCAGCGGAAGCCAGGATGGCCTCGACGACGCGTAGGTTGTCCAGGGCGTCGTCCATGGTGACGTGCTCGGCTCCTATGCCGAGGATCGCGTCGCGAAAGCGCTCGTGCTCGACGGCAAGAGGTTCGCGTTTGGTGAGCGCGTAGCGCACGACCTGGCCTTCGCTGACCCCGCGAAACGCGGCGATGGCGTCCCATTGGAGAGGCGCGTGGCCGTTTTCGTAGAAGGTCAGGTCCCCCATCGCGGTGTCGGCGACGAGCGCGCCGCGCTCCCCCGTCACGATGGTCGTGCGGTCCTTGAAGGGGGTCAGCCAATTGACGAGGTGGTTGACGAGGATGCCGCCACGAAGAACGCCCGAGGCGACCATCATGTCCTCGTGGGGGCGCCCCGAACGGGTGGATGTTCGCGCGTAGATGGCCTCGTAGGGGGCGCCGGCCACCCACGCGGCCAGGTCCACGTCGTGTGTGGCCAGGTCCTTGACGACGCCGACGTCGCTGATGCGCGCCGGGAAGGGCGACTGGCGGCGCGTCGCGATCTGCTCGATGGCACCGAGCTGCCCGGAGGCGATGCGCCTGCGCATGTCGATGAGCGCCGGGTTGCAGCGTTCGACGTAGCCGACTGCGCCCACCAGGCCCGCCGAAGCGAAGGCGTCACGGATGCGAGTCCCCGCCTCCACGCTGGTGGCGAGTGGCTTTTCGACCAGAGTGTGGACGCCGGCCTCGGCCAGTGCCAGGGCCGCGGCCTCGTGGTGGGCGGTGGGCGCGGCGATGATCGCGGCGTCGATGCCGGCCTCGATCAGCTCCTCGACGCCGCCCAGGACGGGCAAGTCGCCGGCGACGCCGAAGCGGTCACCGCCGGGGTCAGCGAGGGCGACGAGGTCGACGCCAGCGGTGGCGCGCGCGTTGCGCACGTGGTGTCGGCCCATCGATCCAATGCCGAGGATCCCGAGGCGAATGCTCACGTCAGGCCCCGGCTTCCGCGAGCGCGTTGACGCCTTCAACGATGCGTTCCAGCTCGATGGGCGTCAGGGAGGGGTAGATCGGCAGGGACAGCACTTGGTCGGCGGCCTCGCGTGTGGCGGGCAGCTCCACCTCGGGGGAAAAGCGGGCGAGGGAGGGCAGTTCGTGGTTGGGGATCGGGTAGTAGACGCCCGAGCCGACGCCGTATTCCTGGCGCAGCGCGGCGGCGAAACCGTCGCGGTCTTCTCCCACGCGGATCGTGTACTGGTGGTAGACGTGGGTGGCGCCGGGGGCGACGTGCGGGACGGTGACGCCGCGCAGGTGGGCGTCCAGGAATGCGGCGTTGCCTTGACGCGCGCGCGTCCACGCGCGGACCTTGGTGAGCTGCACGCGCCCGATGGCGGCGTGAATGTCGGTCATGCGGTTGTTGAGTCCGACGATTTCGTTGGCGTAGCGCGTCTCCATGCCCTGGTTGCGCGCGAGCCTCACGCCGCGGATGATACCGGGGTCGCGTGAGGTGACCATGCCGCCTTCGCCGCTGGTCATGTTTTTGGTCGGGTAGAAGGAGAAGGCCGCGAAGGTGCCGAAGGTGCCGACTGCGCGCCCGCGCAGGGTGGCGCCGTGGGCCTGGGCGGCGTCCTCGAAGAGCATGAGGCCGCGCTCGTCGGCGATCGCCTGGAGCGCGTCCATGGGCGCGGGGTGGCCGTAGAGATGAACGGGCATGATGGCGCGCGTGCGCTCAGTGATCGCTGCTTCGACGGCTGCCGGAGACAGCGTGAACGTCAGCGGGTCGATGTCGGCGAACACCGGGGTGGCGCCTGTGATGGCCACGGAGTTGGCGGTGGCCGCGAAGGTGAAGGAGGGGACGATGACTTCGTCGCCCGGTCCGATTCCGCTGGCCAGAAGGCCCAGGTGTAGGGCGGAGGTTCCCGAGTTGACGGCGACGGCGCTGGTCCCGGGGACGAGGGCGGCGGCGAACTCTTCTTCGAAGGCGGCGACCTCGGGGCCTTGGGCGAGCATGCCTGAGCGCATGACGGCGGCGACGGCCTCGATCTCTTCTTCACCGATGAGCGGGCGTGCGGGCGGGATGAACGGATGGGTCACTGGTGTTCCTCACTGGTCTGGTCGGGCGCCTCGGCGGTATTCGGGGACGAGGCCTGGGCTTCCTCGGGTGAGAGGGTGCCGTCTCGCTCGACGTAGCGGCGCCCCGTTGCCGGGCACGCCCATTGACGTTCCATGGCCTCGTTCGTGTTCTCGGTGGGTACGAGGGGGACACCGGCCTCACCGACCCACCCGACGCGTCGGGCTGGCACACCCACGACGAGGGCGTAGGGGGCGACGTCGCGCGTGACGACGGCACCCGCGCCGATGCTTGCCCAGGCACCGATCCTCAGGGGGGCCACGCACACGGCGCGTGCTCCGATTGCGGCTCCGTGTTCGACGGTGACCCCCACGCGTGTCCAGTCCGTGGCTGCCTTCAGGGTTCCGTCCATGTTGATCGCGCGCGGGCAGTGGTCGTTCGTCAAGACGGCGGCAGGGCCGATGAACACGCCGTCGGCGAGCGAGGCGGGTTCGTAGACGAGGGCGTGGTTCTGGATCTTGCAGCGCGCCCCCACGCGCACTCCCTCACCGATGTAGGCGCCGCGTCCAATGATCGTTTCCTCGCCAATTGACGCACCTTCACGCACCTGTGCCAGGTGCCATACGCGCGCGCTGGGCGCGACCTGCGCGCTGGGTGCCACGTCGGCACTGGACTCGATCACGGTATCTCCCTCGCGTATTCCCACGAGCGCTGACACGCTCGCTGGGCGCTCAATCCCACCAGATAGCAACACTATAGGCGCGCTGACTTGCTGATGTGCGACACTGGAGCAATGCAGCAGCGTTCCGACGCGTGGGTTGTCATCCCCGCGTATAACGAGGCGCCCGTCATCGGGGGCGTCGTCGCTGGCGTTCGCGCTTTTTTCCCCCGCGTCCTCGTCATCGACGATGCTTCCAGCGACGACACTGCCGCGATCGCGCGCGCGGCGGGAGCCTACACAGCCACGCATCCGATTAATCTCGGCCAGGGCGCGGCTCTGCAAACCGGCTTTGAGGCAGCGTTGGCACGCGGGGCACGCTACGTTGTGACCTTTGATGCCGACGGCCAGCATGATCCAGCCGATGCTGCGGCGATGGTGGATCGGGCACGCGCGGAGGATTTGGCCTTCGTGCTCGGCTCGCGTTTTCTTCAGGGCGGCGGCGGTGCCATAGGGGTGTTCAAGCGCATCATGCTGCGACTCGGGGCGTTGGTGTCACGCGCCCGCACGGGCATGGGCCTGACAGACACGCACAATGGCCTGCGCGTGATCCGGGCTGATGCCCTCACCCATGTCCACCTGACCCACGCGCGTATGGCTCATGCCTCGCAGATCGTCTCTCAGCTGGCCGCGTGCGGTCTTCCCGGCGCCGAACACCCCGTCACGATCTCTTACACCGACTATTCGCGCGCCAAGGGACAGCCGCTGCTCAATTCCGTCAATATCGTCGTCGACCTGGCACTGGGGGATCGATGAGCACCTACCTACTCATCCGGGTTCTCCTGCTCCTCTCGCTGGCAGCCACCGTGTGGTGGCTTCTTCGTCCCGTGTCGTCTGCTTCCTCGCTTGCCCTGCGTCGTATCGGCATCGGTTTTCTCGTGGCCGGCGCCATCGTCGCTATCGCCTACCCTCCGCTGGCGAACACGCTGGCTCGCGCCATCGGCGTCGATCGTGGGGTGAATCTGATCGTCTACGGCCTGGTGGTCGCCTCGATCGCGCAAATGGTCACCGCCTACCGGCGCGAGGCGCGAATGGAGGCACGCATGGCGTCACTCGCCCGTTCGCTGGCGCTCTCACGTGTGTGTCCTCCTGATGGTCGATCGGAAGATGGCATTCCTTCGACTAATGGAATGAGACGTCGCGCGGAAGTGGAACACGCCGCTTCGGGGCCGCATTCTCCGACAAACAACCGGGATAACGATATGGTTACAACTGATGAGTAACGTGAATCTGCGACCGATCCAGCACTCGGCTGTCACCTTCGGGCGGTTTGGCCTCCTGCGCAGCGCACTCGCCGTCCTCATGGCGGGCGTGCTTTTTGTCGCCTCAACGGGGGGATTCCTCTACGCCAGGTTGACCGCTCAGTTCGCTGACCGAGTCGTCGACATCAACGCCTACGTGTCGGATGGCCAAAACAAGGCCACTCCCGATTCCTTCGAGGGACGTGCCGTCAACATTCTTGTCGTCGGCACGGACTCCCGAAATGGCGCCAGCGGCAACATTGGGGCCGGCGATGAAGACGAGGTGCCGGGCCTGCGCAACGACTCGACGATGGTCATCCATGTCAGCGCCGATCGTTCACGCGTCCAAGTCGTCTCGATCCCCCGCGACACCCTTGTGGATATTCCCTCGTGTAAGCACCGCGACGGGTCGACCAGCGACCCGATGAGCAACGAGATGTTCAACAACGCCATGTTTTATGGCGCTGACGGCGGCAATACCGACGAAGACATTGCACCCGGCATCGCGTGCGTGAAGGCGACCGTGGAAAAAATGTCGGGGATGCCGATTGATGCCTTCATGGTCGTTAATTTCGCTGGTTTCATCAATATGATCGACGCGCTCGGTGGGATCTGGTTTAACATTCCCGAGCGCATCGAGGACGAGTCCGCCAGTCTCTTCATCGACGCGGGCTGCTGGAAGTTGGATGGCACCCAGTCGTTGGCGTACATGCGCTCGCGTAAGGGCCAGGGCGACGGCTCCGATATTTCACGTATCGGTCGCCAACAGCAGCTGATTTCCGCCATGCTACGCGAGATCCAGTCGAAAGACTATGTGACGGATTCCGGCGCTCTCTTGACGTTCCTGCAGGCTGCTATCGCCTCCGTTAATGTCTCGTCCAACCTGGGTGACGCGCGGGCGGACTTGACGCTGCTCCTGAACGTCCTATCTAAAACGGAGCGGGCGAATATTCAGTTTGTGACCATGCCCGTTGAGGAGCCCTCCTGGGATCCGAACCGCCGTATTGCTTCCGAGCCTATGGCCCGCAACGTGTGGAATGCCCTGAAGAACGACCAGGGGCTGCCCGTTGGCACGACGTACACGGACGGCAACGGGGCTCAGCTGGTGGTCCCGGATCCGACCGCAGCCACTGCGTCGCCTTCGCCGGCGCCCACGGACGACACGACGACCAGCCCGAGCGACGACTCGAATGGTGACTCGACCACGAATCCCGCCGATAACACTGAGCAGTCCGCGTCCGTCACTAACAATGCGGCGAACCAAGCCGCCGCCGAGAAGAACGCCGAAAGCTGCCCGCCGAAAGACAAATGAGCACTCCTCCCTCGTTCGCACCCGACCCGAAACGCCGCCGCCCCGGCTCCGATGATGCTCGCATGATCGGACAGGAGGCCCGTTCCGGCGCCCCTACTCCCCCGCCGGAGGCCATCGCACCGCAGATGTGGCGGATTTCCGAGGACGAGGCAGGTGCCTCGCGCCCGTTGATGCCCCCTACGCTGGACCAGCCTCAGCGCGATTCCGCGCCGATTTTCCCGAGGCGAGCGACCCACGAGCAGGCTCCGCCTTCCTATCAGCCAGCGACAGCAACGAATCCGCCGTCCTACGCTCCGACTTCGACCAACGCTGCCCGCGCACCGCGCCCCGGTGGGGCGAACGCCTATGCGCCGTCAGGCAACGGGCCTCGTCAGTTCACGGTGGGGCAACCCCAGCGCCCCACCCCTGCACCGCTCGGCGCCCCCGCACCGCATCCCCGACCGCGGCGCCGACGCCGACACCCGATCCTGAAGACCCTGTGCTTGTTCTTGGTGCTGGTCCTCGCCTGGGGCGGGTTCCTGCTGTGGGACGCAAACACGAACATGGGTCGCGTGACGGCCTTGTCCGGTGGCGCAGACACGCCGGGAACCACGTACCTGCTCGCGGGTTCCGACTCGCGTGCGGACGGCGCCGTGAAGGATGGTTTCAACGATTCCGAGCGTGCCGACTCGATTATGCTGGTCAACGTCGCACCGAACGGCCAGGCTGTCGCCTTGTCGATCCCGCGAGATACCTACGCGGAGATCCCCGGGGTCGGGTGGGATAAGATCAACGCGTCCTACGCCTACGGTGGTCCGCAGCTGCTCGTTGAAACAGTTGAGAAGCTCACGGGTCTCACTGTTGATCATTTCGTCCAGATCGGTATGGGTGCCGTGCCTGACATGGTGGATGCGGTCGGTGGCGTCGAGCTGTGCTACGACCACGATGCTAACGACGAGTACTCGGGCTTGAATTGGACCGCCGGGTGTCACACGGTCGACGGCACCACCGCGTTGCAATTTTCGCGTATGCGTTATCAGGACCCGGAGGGCGACATCGGTCGTACTAAACGCCAACGGCAGGTGATTTCGAAAGTCATTGCCTCCGCTGCATCGCCCTCAACGCTCATTAATCCGGCGAAGACGCTGCGCGTGGAGCGCGCTGGGTCGAAGTCTTTCACGGTTGACGAGGATTCTTCTGTTGCCACAGTCGCGTCCTTGGTACTGGCGCTGCGTAGTGCTTCTTCCTCGCAGATGATGGGTGTTCCGCCGATCGAATCGCTGAATTTTACGACGAACGCGGGAGCCTCAGCGGTCTTGCTGCGAGACACGACCGCGGACGATTTCTTCGCGAAGCTTCGCGCGGGTACGCTCGCTACCTCCGACCTTAACCAGGTCGACGGCTTCTGACGCGGGCGGCAGCGCACCGTGAGCGCTCAGGCGCTCTGCCCGGTGGGCGCCAGCCGGACCGCCGGACGCGACCGTGGGGTCATAGGACGAAGCGTATTGGTTTTATGATGACTTTTCGTCGTTGTGGCGCCGGAAAGCCTGTGTTGTAGTTGGTGGCAGCCAACTTGAAGGAGGTCCAAAGCCCGTTGGATTTGTAGCGACTTTTCAGCTTGTCCATGCGGGAAAGTCGGTCAAGTCCTGTGGAGTGGTGTCATCGTTGTGTCTTCTTCGGGGTTGGTTATGCGCTAGGTTGTCGTGGGGTGTCCTCCTGTTGGGCGAGTCGAGGTTTTCTGGTGTTCCGCTGCTCAACGAGGCCTATGTTCCCATCGTCGACGGCATCCAGTTGGCCGGGCCGCGACACGTCGGCGGTGCCGCTGGCGGTGCCGCGAGGCTCCCTGTCGGACAGGCTCTCTTGCTTGCGCACGCAATTGCCTCGGGGCTTGTGCGCACCGCGAATCCGTATCGTTGGTATTGCGACGTCTGTGAGCGTGGTTGAACGCTCACCCGATCGACGTGCATGCATACCTGCTCCGAGCGGGGGCCACCACCGCGAATGCGGGTCCGCTAACTCGCACGCGGACAGCCCCGGCCTCGTTCCCTCCTACGGGACATGAGGCCCGGGGTTCAACGCTGCGAAGGGGTACTCAGGCGCCCGGTACGGTAATCGGTCGCGGCCCTGCCTGCCAGCCTTCCCAGGCTGAGGTGAGGATCTCGTCGAGACCGTTGTTGGCCTTCCAGCCCAGGTCGACGCCGATGGACAGCGGGTCGCCGATGAGCTTGGGCGGATCACCCGCGCGGCGACCGAGAACCTCAACGGGGAAGTCCCAGCCGATGACGCGGCGCAGGCCGTCGATGATTTCTTGGACGGACGTGCCAAGGCCCGTGCCGACGTTGTAGGTGTGGTGGTCCGGCTGACGGCCTTCGGCGAGCACATCGAGGGCCGCGATGTGAGCCTCCGCCAGATCCAAGACGTGAATGTAGTCGCGCACGCACGTGCCGTCGGGAGTGTCGTAGTCCGCGCCAAAGATCTTTGCGCTTTCTCCGCGCTCGAGTCGGTCCAACACCATGGGGATGAGGTTCATGATGGCAGGGTCAGCCAGGTCGGGCCAGCCCGCGCCGGCGACGTTGAAGTAACGCAGGCCGATCCATTTGAGGTCCCAAGCGCGCTCGCAGTCGGCCATCATCCACTCGCCGATCAGCTTCGTCTCACCGTAGGGGTTGATGGGGTGGCCAGCCATGTCTTCGGTGACGACCTCAGCGTTGGGCATGCCGTAGACGGCAGCCGAGGAGGAGAAGATCATCTGGTCAACACCCGTGTCCTCCATTGCGGCGAGCACGTTCGCCATGCCACCGATGTTCTGCTGGTAGTACCAGGTGGGGCGCTTGACAGATTCGCCGACTTGCTTGCGTGCGGAGAAGTGAATGACCGCGGTGACGTCCTCGTCCACCATCAGGTTGGACAGGATCGAACGTGCGTCGTCCGTGGCGACGTCGAGACGAACCAGGGGTGTATCCCCAACCCGGGCGGCGTTCGAGGTGGACAGGTCGTCGACGACGACGACGCGATCACCGCGCTGGCGCAAGAGGCGGACGACATGGGCGCCAATGTAGCCGGCGCCACCACAAACGAGAATACTCATGGGCTTAGGATACGACGCGTCGGGTCCTCGCTGCTACCTGCGAGTGGCTTGTGGTATCGCTCAGAGCGGGCGTGAGACGCGCTGCGCAAGCGCGGCACCCTTGGCGGTGGCCACGTCGCGCAGGTCCTTCTGGAAGTCGCGCATGGCGCCGCGCAGCGTCTCGGCGCGTTCGCCTTCGCCTGCGCCGAGGATGCGGGCGGCGAGCAAGCCGGCGTTGCGTGCTCCCGCGATGGACACGGTCGCGACGGGCACGCCTGCGGGCATTTGGACGATCGAGTGCAGGGAGTCGACGCCGTCGAGGTGCTTGAGGGGGACGGGCACGCCGATGACGGGCAGTTCGGTGAGGGCGGCGAGCATGCCGGGCAGGTGGGCTGCTCCCCCGGCTCCGGCGATGATGACGCGCAGGCCGCGCGCCGAGGCGCTTCTCCCGTAGGCGACCATGTCTTCGGGCATGCGGTGGGCGGAGACGACGCCGACCTCGCAGGCGATGTCGAACTCGGCGAGGGCGGCGACGGCGGGTTCCATGGTGGGCCAGTCGGAGTCGGAACCCATGACGACGCCGACGAGGGGGTTGTCGCCGGTTGCGGTGAGCTGGATGTCGAGGTCGGTGGTCATGAGGGGCCTTTCGGGAGAGGACGAGGCCGGGGCGGGATTGTCGCTCGGCCGGGGTGGGTGGTGGGTTAGTCGCAGGTGCCTCGCAGTGCTTCGACTGCTGCGCGGGCGCGGGCGAGGGCCGCGCCCGGGTCTTCGTCGACGACGGTGACGTGGCCGAGTTTGCGACCTGGACGCACTTTCTTACCGTAGAGGTGAACTTTAGCTCTTCCTCCCCCGGCAGTGAAGGCGTCGGTGAGGGCGCGGGCGGGCTGGTCGTACGCGGAACCCAGCAGGTTGACCATGACTACGTGCGTCCCTGGGGCCTTGAGGTCCGTGGAGCCGAGCGGCAGGTCCAGGACGGCGCGCAAGTGCTGCTCGAATTGGCTGGTGACGGCCCCGTCGATGGTCCAGTGCCCGGTGTTGTGGGGACGCATAGCGAGCTCGTTGACGAGGACGTGTTCGTTCGCGCCCTCACCCACGACGAACATTTCAACGGCCAGGACGCCGGTGACACCCAGTTCGGCGGCGATACGTTCGCCGATGCTGCGGGCTTCGGTGGCTGTTTCGGGGCGGATGCCCACCGCTGGGGCGGTGACCTCGGCGCACACGCCGTCGTGCTGGACGGTGGAGGCCACGGGCCAGGAGGCGATCTGCCCGGAAGGCGTTCGGGCCAAGAGGGCGGCCACCTCACCCGTGAAGGGCACCAAGGCCTCGGCCAGGAGGGGGCCACCTCCCCACCAGGACTCGACATCGGCGGGGCTGTGGGCGAGGGCGACGCCGTGCCCGTCGTAGCCGCCGCGCGGCGTTTTGACGATGAGAGGCCATCCGATGGCGGCGCCAAAGCGCTCCAGCTCGGCCGCGTCGTCGACGCGCGCCCACGCCGGGCAAGGGATACCCATGCTGGTCAGGCGTTCGCGCATCGCGAGCTTGTCCTGGGCGTACAGGAGGGCGGAGGCTGGGGGTTGGACGGAGACGACGCGCGCCGCTTCCTCCATTGTCTGGGCGGGAATATGCTCATGTTCGAAAGTGAGGACATCCGCGCCGTCAATGAGCGCGCGGATGGCGTCAAGGTCTGAGGGACTCCCGGCGGCCTTGTCGACGGTCACCAGACCGGTCGAACCGTCGTCGGCCTCGACGAGGGCACGAAGATTAATGCCGAGCGCGATGGCGCTCTCCTGCATCATGCGTGCCAGCTGTCCGCCGCCGATAACGGCAACGGTGGGAGGAGTCAACATATCGCGTTCCACGCGTCCCAATCTACCGTGCTCCTAGAAGCGACGCGAGCGGCGTCCCATGGAAATGAGCGGGCCTTCGGGCATGACGCGGTCGGGGTCCAGGGAAGCTGGGATCGCCGCCACGGACACGGTAAAGACCGGTGGGATAGCGGATTTGAGTTCCAGGCGTCCGCCCATCGCCTGGGCTAGATCGTGGGCGAGAGCCAATCCGATACCCGTCGAGCCGTGACCGGATACCCCTTTTTCAAAAATGTCTGGGGCAAGCTCCTCGTCGATGCCTTCTCCCTCGTCGCTGACTTCAATGATGACACCGCGCTTGGAGGAGCCCGCGTGAGCCCACACGCGCGTGGTGCCGCCACCGTAGCGCAGCGAGTTTTCGATGAGGGTGGCCAGCACTTGGCCGAGTTTGCCGGCGTCGGCCAGGATGGGACGCTCGGCCTCGTCAAGGAAAACCAGCGTGCGGCCGGCCGCCGCGAATTGGTCCTCCCACTCCTCGCGAGCGGTGTTGAAAACCTCGAGGATATGGATTGCCTCAGTTCCTCCCCCGCTTTCGCGCTTGGAGACGTCGAGAAGTTCTGAGACGACGTTGGTCATGCGTTCGACTTGTTCGAGGCAGGTGCGGGCCTCGGCGCGCACTTCCTCCTCCGTGGAGATGTACTCGATTTCTTCGAGGCGCATCGACAGCGCCGTGAGAGGGGTCCGCAGCTGGTGGGAGGCATCTGCAGCGGCCTGCCGCTCCGCGGCGAGACGTCCGGCCATGCGTTCCCCAGTGCGCGCGAGTTCTTCGGAGACCAGGTCGATCTCTTCGATACCAGACTTTTCAACGCGGGCTCGCACGCCCCCCGAACCGATCTGCTCGGCCTGCGCAGCCAAATAGATGAGGGGCGCTGACAGAGATCGGGACAGCGAGCGGGCCATGAGCAGGCCGATGAGCATGGAGGTGATCATTCCGATGCCGAACATGCCGCACGCCCACACGATGCGGGCGGTCGCACGCGACGCGGAGAAGGTCAGTTGGACGCTGACGCCGCTGGGTGACTCCGCAAAGGCTGAGAGCGTTCGTCCAGGAATCTCGGCCTCGTGGGTCACGAGGTTCTCGCCGGGAATCAAGATCCGGTAGTCTAGCTCGCCGCCGCGATCGTCGGCTTGATCCGAGACCAGCGAAGACAGCGCATCGGGGTCGGTGCTCTCCCCTGCCGCTTTGCGCCTGTCGATGCTCTGGACGATGCGCTGGGCAGTTACCTCCAGGTCACGCTGCTCAGAGGACCAGATGGACACTGAGGCGAAAAAGGCGCCGGGTAGGCCCATGAGGAGGCAGACGACGGCGACGACGGAGACGATCATCCTCACCGCGCGTTCGCGCATGGCGGCACCCCTTTAGCGCTGGTTCAGTGCGCGTTCTCGAAACGGAAGCCCATACCACGCACGGTTGTGATGTAGTGCGGATCGGTGGCGTCATCGCCGAGCTTGCGACGCAGCCAGGACACGTGCATGTCGAGGGTCTTGGTCGAACCGCTCGGATCGGATCCCCAAACCTCACGCATGAGCGTGTCTCGCGCAACGACGGAACCGGCCTCGCGCAGCAGGACGCGCAGCAGGTCAAATTCCTTGGCCGTCAGACTCAACTCCACGTCACCAACGAAGGCACGATGGGCGGCGACATCCATGCGGATGTCCTGGGCGCGTAGCTCGCCTTCGGAGGGTTCGGCGACCTGGCGGCGCAGGAGGGCCCGCACGCGGGCGAGCAACTCAGCAAGGCGGAAGGGCTTCGTCACGTAGTCGTCCGCGCCCGCGTCGAGGCCGACGACCATATCGACTTCGTCTGTGCGTGCGGTGAGGATCAGGATCGGGACGTGGTTTCCAGACGCGCGGATCTCGCGAGCAACATCCAGGCCATCCATGTCGGGCAGGCCGAGATCCAGAACAACCAGATCGACGCCGCGCATGTCAGCAAGGGCCTCGCCGCCCGTTCCGTGCGCACGCACGTCGTATCCTTCCCTGCCCAGGGCTCGAGCGAGGGGCTCAGAGATGGCAGGATCGTCTTCAACGAGGAGAACTGTAGTCACACGCTCATCTTAGCAATTCCGAACCAAAACTTTCACCTTTCTTGACCCATCGCGGCAGGCGGTCGCAGGCCACCCGACGGGCATAATAGCGGCCTCTCAGGCGACAGTGGTCGACAGCAAGTAGGGCGATACCGGACCAAAACCGCGCAAGTCCGCGGTGGGGAACTCTTCGAGTCCGTAGCCCTCGCCGCCCTTGCCCGCTGCAATTGCGGCGGCGGTAGAAGGGTCGGTGAGGATCTTCCCAACCGGAGCAATGTCCACGAGGCGAGACGCAAGATTGACGGTCGGCCCAAACACGTCACCGGAGCGAGAGAACACGTCTCCGCGCACGAAAGACGCACGCACCGGCAACATTTCATCGTCGGCGTTGAGTCGCTCAATGAGCGCGGTTGCCACCCGAAGGCCCGTGGGCAAATCATCCGCAATGTACAGGACGGCGTCGCCGATCATTTTGACGACGCGGCCCCCCTCTTCGATGACGGCGGTACGACTCTGTTCCTCGAAGCGCTCAATGAGCCCGACGAGGGCGTCTCCAAGAATCGTGGAGGACGACGTGTAAGACACCATGTCCACGAAGCCGAGGCACCGGTTGAGTGGGAAACGGCTGTGGCGTTCCTCGTGTCCGCGCTGAGAGACCTCACGATCGAAGCGTGACAGCGTCGCCTCGAGCTGGCGACGCCAGGAGTAGACGAACATCTCCTGGAAGACATCAATGTACTCGCGCATATGATCGAGGACGTACATCCGAGCCGTCGTATCGTCCAGCATGAGGCGCCGCGAGGAATCCTCGACCAGGGCCTCGTACTGCCATAGCGCCAGCCGGTCAGCCAGGTGTGAGTTCGCGCGCAGGAGCGAGCGAGAGGTGTCCGTGTCGATGGCGCCGGATTCGACCAGGTCATGCCACTTGCCAAACACGTCAAGGTCACGCTGGGAGAATACCGGTTCATCAGGATCGGGCGCCTGGAAGCCCAGGGCGATCCAGAACTGCACGACACGGTCGATCGGAGTGCCCGTCGCCTCTGAGAGGTCACGGGCAGAGTATGTGAGATGACCACCGAGCAGCCGAGGAACGTAGCTGGTTGCAGTGAGGTCATCGGGAGCTGCATGGGACGATGCACCACGCTCATCCATCGCGTTTCCCTCCTCGTCAGGCTGACTCAACACCACATCAGCGAATAAACAGTACAGTAGATCACTTTCTAAGGTCACATCAAAATATGACCTCACACACCGGCAATTGTAGTAGGCTACTGTCTTTTGCACCAGCGATTTGCACGTTTACCTGCGACAATCCGATTTTTTGCACCAAATTTCAGCTTCGCTGCACCTAGGCGCGACCATGGTTCACAATGATCCCATGCGTCTCGTTCTCGCCTCCGCGTCACCAGCCCGCCGAGCCACCCTGATCGCGGCGGGCATCACGCCGATCGTCATCGTGTCCACCGTCGACGAGGACGCCGTCCTCTCAGCGCTGCCCGGCGGACGCGCCTTTACAGGGGGGAGAACAACACCCGCAGACGAAGTCGGCGCACTCGCCGCCGCCAAGTGCACGAACGTCTGCGAGGCACTCATTCGCGGCGATACAGAACTCCCCACAGAAAATACCCTCCTCGTTGTTGGCGCCGACTCGATGCTCGAAATCAACGGCCACATGCTCGGCAAGCCCCACACGCCCGAGGTGGCCCGCGAGCGCATCAGGGCCATGCGCCGCACAACCGCCACCCTGTGGACGGGCCACTCGCTCGCCCTTCTGGCCCCGGCCTCGTCAACGCAGTGCCCGAAGCGAGAGGTCACCGCACAGATCACGCGCGCTGCCTCAACCCTGGTTCACTTCGGAGACATCTCAGATGATGAGATTGACGCTTACGTGGCGACGGGCGAACCGCTGCACGTGGCGGGGTCTTTTACAGTGGACGGCCTGGGCGGCCCATTCATTGACGGGGTGACGGGTGACTATCACTCGGTCGTCGGTATCTCTCTGCCTCTGCTGCGCTCGATGGCATGCGAACTCGGAGTGTTTTGGCCCAACCTGTGGGATACACCGCGCCGCTGAGTTTCACCCCGAAACGACGCGCGCACGCCCCGTACTGTAGGGGCATGGACAACAGCACTGCATGGGGCATCGGCCTCGCAACGATCACCCTGGACGGAACGACTCTCGACACGTGGTACCCTGCCCCGCATCTGGGCGATGCGGGAACTGACGACGAGCTCGTGACCTCGCTGGCGCTCCTGGAGCGCGTGGACGAAGCGCGCCGCGTGCGCACGGTCGTCGTAACCACGACGGTTGACCTGACGGAGGCCCCCGCTTCGACCGAAGACGCCTACCTGCGCCTGCACCTGCTTTCCCACCGCCTGGTGGCGCCCAACACGATCAACCTGGACGGCATTTTCGCAGTGCTGCCCAACGTCGTGTGGACGGACGCCGGCCCGTGTGCCGTCGCCGATTTCGAAGCTACGCGCCTGCGCTTGCGCGCCCGCGATGGCCGCCCCGTGACCGTGCAGGGCGTCGACAAGTTCCCCCCGATGGTCAACTACGTGTTGCCACAGGGTGTACGCATTGCCGACGGTACGCGCGTGCGCCTGGGCGCCTACCTGTCCGAGGGAACGACCGTCATGCATGCGGGCTTCGTGAACTTCAACGCGGGCACGCTGGGCCGCTCGATGGTCGAGGGCCGCGTCTCGCAGGGCGTCGTCATCGGCGACGGCTCGGACGTGGGCGGCGGCGCGTCCACGATGGGCACCCTGTCGGGCGGCGGCAAGCAGCGCGTGCGCCTGGGCGAACGCTGCCTGCTGGGCGCGAACTCGGGCCTGGGTATCGCGCTGGGCGACGACTGTGTCGTCGAGGCGGGCCTGTACGTGACCGCCGGCGCGAAGGTGACGCTCATCGATTCTGCCGGCGAGGCCGAACCGCGTACGATCGCGGCGCGCGAGCTGTCGGGGGCGTCGAATATCCTCTTCCGCCGCAACTCCCAGACGGGCCGCATCGAGGCGATCGCCCGCGCGGGCGTGGTGGGCATCGAACTCAACGACGCTCTGCACGCGTCGAACTGACGTCCGCACAGGGAACGAGGCCGGGGCGCGCCATGTGGTCCCGGCCTCGTTGTGTCGGTGCGGGGTCAGTGCGCCCAGGCCTCGCGGATGCGCTCGGCTGCTGCTGCTATACGTTCGTCGGAGGCGGTCAGGGCCACGCGGACGCGCCCGCGGGCGGCTGTGCCGTAGAAGTCTCCGGGGGCGACGAGGATACCGAGCTGGGCCAGACGGTCCACGAGGGCCCAGGAGTCGGTGGGGTGAGCGGGGTCGGCGACCCACAGGTAGAGGCCGGCAGCGCTGTTGGGGTCGACGTTGAGGCCCGCGTCGGTCAGTGCGTCCAGGAGAAGTGCGCGACGCGCACCGTAGAGGGCGCGCTGGGTCTTCACATGCTCCGTGTCAGCCAGGGCGACGCTCATCGCGTGTTGGACGGGTGCGGGGACCATGAGGCCGGAGTGCTTGCGCACGGTCACGATGGGCGCGACCAGGGCGGGGTCTCCGTAGAGGAGGGCAGCGCGGTAGCCGGCGAGGTTGGACTGTTTGGACAGGGAGTACAAGACAATGAGACCGCTCGCGTCGCCGTCGCACACCTGCGCATCGAGCAGGGAGGGGACCCCCTCGCTCACGTATGGTTCGGTCCAGGGCAGGGCTGCGTAGCACTCGTCGGAGACGATGACGGCGCCGTGGGAGCGCGCCCACGCGACGGCAGCGCGCAGCTGGTCCTTGCTCATGACGTGGCCGTCAGGGTTGCCGGGCGAGTTCAAGTAGACGAGGGCGGCCTCGGGCCAGGAATCGGGGTTTGTCGGATCGACGGGGATGGGAGTGGCTCCGGCCAGGCGAGCGCCAATGTCGTAGGTCGGGTAGGCGACCTCGGGGACCAGGACCTTCTCGCCCGGTCGCACGCCGAGCAGGAAGGGGATCCACGCGACAGCTTCCTTGGAGCCGATCGTGGGGATCACGCCACCTGGGCCGACGTCCACCATGCCGCGGCGCGCGCCCCAGGCCAAGATTGCCTCACGCACCTCGGTTGTGCCGATAACCGTCGGGTAGCCGTGCGCGTTGGAGGCCTCGGAGAGGGCTTCACGGATGAAGTCGGGGGTGTCATCGACGGGGGTTCCGACGCTCAGATCACAGATTCCCCCGGGATGCGCTGCTGCACGCGCTTTGGCGGGCGCAAGCTGATCCCAGGGGAATTCTGGCAGGTCAAGAGGGCGGGGCAGGCTTTCAGTCATACCTCTACCCTATCGACTGTCACATGTTTTCGGCTTTCCATTCCTCATTCTGAGGCGGCAGCGCTGCGATCATCGAATCGTCGTAGTCCTGGACGCCCGTCTTCTGGGCGCCGCCGGGGCTGCCCAGTTCGTTGAAGAAATCGGCGTTGGCGCGCAGGTAGTCCGACCACTCATCGGGCAGGTCGTCTTCGTAGAAGATGGCCTCGGTGGGGCACACGGGTTCGCACGCGCCGCAGTCCACGCACTCCTCGGGGTGAATGTAGAGCGTGCGCTCCCCCTCGTAAATGCAATCGACGGGGCATTCGTCCACGCACGCGCGATCCTTGACGTCCACGCAGGGCTGCGCGATGACGTAGGTCATGAGACGTTCCTCCTGGTCAGTTCTAAAGACTCGTTGATTCTATTATTCACGTATGAGTAGCCCCGAGTCACCCTCCGTTTTCAATTCCCCGGAAAATGGCGCTATGGCGCCAAACGATCAGAGCGCAGGTGGCGGCGCGCGAGAGCAAATTTCCGCACGCGCGCCTCGCACAATTCCAGATCTGCCGTGGATGCGCTTCGAGGTCGGTCAGAGAATCGTCATCCGTTACCGCCTGTCAGACGGCCTGCACGACGCCCTGGGCGAGGCTCTGGAGGTGGCCCCCACGCACGTCACGGTTGCGACGAGGCGGGGGCCAGTTCGGGTGGATGCCGCCACGATGGTGACGGGTAAGCGTGTGCCTCCCCCGCCGGCCCTGTAGCGGGCGTGGAAGGGTCGAGGGTCAGCGATTATTGGCGCGACGCTCGCGGGCGGCGATCTTGAAGCGCTCCTGGGCGTCCAGGACGACCTTGCGCACGCGCACGGCCTCGGGCGTGACCTCGACGCACTCGTCGTTGGCCGCGAACTCGAGGGATTCCTCGAGGGTCAGCTTGCGCGAGGGGGTCAGCGACTCGTACACGTCGGCGGTCGCGCTGCGCGTGTTCGTCTGCTTCTTCTCGCGGCAGATGTTCACGTCCATGTCCTCGCCGCGCGGGTTTTCGCCCACGACCTGGCCCTCGTAGACCTCCGAGGAGGGTTCGACGATGAAGGAGCCTCGCTCCTGCAGGTTCGTCATCGCGTAGGGGGTGGCCTGGCCGGCGCGGTCGGCGACGAGCGAGCCGGTGAGGCGCTGCTCGATGGTGCCCTGCCAGGGGGCGTAGCCCTCGGAGATGGACGAGGCGATGCCGGTGCCGCGCGTTTCGGTGAGGAAGCGCGTGCGGAAGCCGATGAGGCCGCGGGCGGGGACGACGAACTCGAGGCGAATCCAACCGGAGCCGTGGTTTGCCATGGTCTCCATGCGGCCCTTGCGGGCAGCCATGAGCTGCGTGACGGCACCCAGGTATTCTTCGGGGATGTCGATCGTCATGCGTTCCATGGGTTCGCTGAGGACCCCGTCGATTTCCTTCGTGACGACCTGGGGCTTGCCGACGGTGAGTTCGAAGCCCTCGCGGCGCATCTGCTCTACCAGGATCGCCAGGGCGAGTTCGCCTCGACCCTGGACCTCCCAAGCGTCGGGGCGCTCGGTGGGCAGGACCTTCAGCGACACGTTGCCGATGAGTTCGCGGTCCAGACGGTCCTTGACCTGACGCGCCGTGACTTTGGCGCCCTTGACGCGACCGGCCATCGGCGAGGTGTTGATGCCAATCGTCATCGAGATGGCCGGATCATCGACCGTGATAAGCGGGAGGGGGCGCGGATCCTCGAGATCGACGAGGGACTCTCCGATCATGATGTCCTCGATGCCGGCGACGGCAACGATGTCGCCGGGACCCGCAGAGTCGGTGGACACGCGCTCGAGGCCTTCGGTGGCCAGCAGCTCGGAGATGTGGACGCGCTGGATGGTTCCGTCGTGGCGGGCCAGGCCCACATCGGCGCCCTTCTTCAGGGTGCCGTTGTGGATGCGCAGCAGCGCGAGCCGCCCCAGGAAGGGCGAAGCATCCAGGTTGGTGACATGCGCTTGCAGCGGCATGTCCTCGTCGTAGCTGGGGCCGGGGATACGACTCAGGATCGTCTCAAAGAGCGGTTCGAGGTTCTCGGTGGGCAGCTGGCCGTCGCCCGGGTTTTCCAGGGAGCACTTGCCGGCCTTAGCGGAGGCGTAGATGACGGGGACGTCCATGAGGGAGTCCACATCAATGTCGACGCCTTCGTTCATGAGGTCCTCGCCGAGCGAGAGCAGCAGGTCGGTCGTCTCAGAGACAACCTCGTCGATACGAGAGTCGGGACGATCAACCTTGTTGACGACAACGATGACGGGCAGGTGTGCCTGGAGGGCCTTACGCAGCACGAAGCGGGTCTGCGGCAGCGGACCTTCGGAGGCGTCGACCATGAGGACCACGCCATCGACCATGGACAGGCCGCGCTCGACCTCCCCGCCAAAGTCAGCGTGTCCGGGGGTGTCGATCACGTTGATGGTGACGCCTCCAGCCAGGCCGAGGGCCTGCGCGGCGGGGCCGCGATAGTGGACGGCGGTGTTCTTAGCGAGAATCGTGATTCCCTTTTCTCGCTCGAGATCTCCGGAGTCCATGACACGTTCACCGGTCTTTTCAACCGTGTCGCGTTCAGAGAACGCTCCTGACTGCCAGAGCATTGCGTCAACCAGCGTGGTCTTCCCGTGATCGACGTGTGCGACGATCGCGACGTTTCGCAGGTCGGGACGCGTGGACATATCTGGACTCCTCAAATGTGGACACCTATTATTGCGTGTAATGGAGCACAGAAGCCCCATTCAAAATCGATCAACTGACCGATTCCACGCACATACCTCTCCAGAATATCGGCATACGGAGAGCCAACGCGCACGCCACCCTGCGACATCCACCACGTCATCTATCCACTCACACGAACCATTCGGTCTATTTGCCGAGAAACCACCCATACACTCAACTGATAACCATGACAGACATCGCCACACTCTCCGCATCCATCCCATCCTGTTCGACACGCATCTCACCCTTCGGCGCACACCTTCTGTCGTGGCGTCCCACCGGGGACACCGATGTCCTGTGGCTGTCCTCCCGCGCCGTCATGGACGGCACGCGGGCAATTCGTGGCGGAGTCCCACTGTGCCTACCCTGGTTTGGCGGACCAGAAGATTCTCCGGCGCGACCGGGAGCGGGGGCAGGCCCCCACGGCTTCGCCCGCACCTCGACGTGGACCCTCCTATCCGCCACCCATCCCGCAGACACTACCCCAGCCTCGTTCTCTTTTGAACTACACCACACGGGTGAAACGTCAGCGCTCTACCCCCACTCCTTGTGCGCACGCCTGGACGTGAGCGCCGGTTCCGAGCTGCACATGAGCCTGAGCCTGACGAACGACGATGATCACCCCTTCGCAATCGAGGCAGCGATGCACACCTACCTTCATGTCGGCGACATCAAGGACGTGACCATTGAGGGCCTAGATGGCGCCCGCTACTTCGACAAAGTCCGCGCTCGCTACGCCACCCAGCGCGGAGACTTAAACCTCGTGGGGCCAACGGACCGCGTCTATACGACAACACAGCAGGTCCGCGTCACCGACCCTAAGCTGGACCGACGCATCATCGTCGATAAGAACGGCTCCGGCTCCACTATCGTGTGGAACCCTTGGGCACAGCCAGCCGCCACCATGAGCGATGTCGGCACGGACGAGTGGCAGTATTTCGTGTGCGTCGAAACCGCCGCCGTGCGCGAACGGGCGCTCACACTGTGGCCAGGCCATCCTCACATCATGACACAGAGCCTAGCCGTGGAGACGCTCGACTGAAGCAGCGCAGGTAGGATTGAGCGCAGCTACAACAGAAAGGCCACCATGGCTCTCACCCGCGTTCTCGCTTCCGCCTACTTGACAATGTCGCGCTGGAAGCTCACGACCGAGCCGTTGCCCGAGAAGGTCATCGTCATCGGCGCCCCGCACACGTCGAACTGGGACGGCGTATTCATGGCCGTGTCCATGTGGAAGAGCGGTCGCAGCTTTTCGTTCCTGGTCAAGGACTCGGTCGTCAAAGCCCCGGTTCTCGGCTGGTTCGTAAAAAAGATCGGCGCGGTCCCCGTGGAGCGTAGCGCAGCTCACGGTCTGGTGGAGCAGGTGGCGACCCGCATTCGTGAAGCCGACACGTTCACATTGTGCATCACACCGAAGGGCACCCGTTCACCGCGCGAGTTCTGGAAATCGGGCTTCTACCGCATCGCCATGGAGGCGGAGGTACCGATTCAGTTCGGTTTCATCGACCGCACCACACACACCTTCGGGTGGGGGCCGACGTATCGCCTGACGGGAGACGTGCGAGCCGACATGGACGTGATCCGCGCGTTTTACGCGGGCAAGGTAGGAGTCAAACCAGCGAATACGTCGGTTCCGCGCCTGCGAGCCGAGGAAGAGACCCAGTGAGGTTCCGCGGATTGTTAAGTGCGGCTGGGGCACTGACACTGAGCTTTGGGGCTACGCCCGCTGTCGCAGACCAGCCGACGCCGATTCACCTGGTGGAGGTGTATGACATCACGCCCGGCGAGTTCGCGACCCACGAGGTAACACTATCGACCGCTGTGCCCCTCGTTGCGCAGCAGTGCCAGTCAATGGGAGCGGGCGCACAGGCCTCCTCCGCGACACTGACGGATGTGGACGGTGTCACGGGCTGTCATTTCACGTGGGAGCTGGAAGATGCCGGCGTCGAGGTCGTTACGATCGACGACGGCGGTGTCTTCCATTTCCATTCCGTGTCGGCGTCCCTGCTGGAGGGCTTTTCCACCCCTGAAGCTGTTGCCACCATCGATTCGGTGACTCTGGTCGCGCATGCCTCCACGATCGTCGAGGCCTCCGCCGGGGGGGCCATCACATCCGCGGGCGCATCCACGAAAACCGACGCAAGCACAGTGACGTGGCTCAATGTGAACGAGGACGTGAACGCTACAGGCACGGTCGATCCCAGCGCTGTGGATGTTGCCTCCTCGCCATCCCCGGCTGCAGCGCTCCCCGTCGCTCCCCAGGAATCACGCGGAGGTGGCTTACTCTCATCATTGGCACTGATCGTGGCAATAACCGGTGGCGTTGTTGTCCTCGCTTTCATTGGCGCAATTGCGCGTTGGGTCGGTCGGTCGCGTCAAGCAAGCGCCGACGCGCAATTCGAGCGAGACGCGTTCCTGCGCGCCGCCCAGCGTGAGGCAGCACTGGATGCGCGGACGGCCTCGTCCCCCTATGCCTGCGCCCGGTCCGCACCTGAGGGTTCTGCGCTCGCGGGCGTGCCACGCGCCCCGGAGGACGAGGCCTCGGCCCGCCGGTCTTTCGCGCCCCCCACTGCCGAGTGAAGTGCCCGCACGCTACCCGATGTGGAAATAGCGGTCGACGAGTTCCACGACTGACACGCGCGAGTCGGCCAGGTCGTCGCGCAAGTGCACGTCACCCAGCTCGACCAGGCGCGATGCCCACGAGTCGATAAGGCCCGCGGGAAAGACGCCCAACGCCTCGTAGTCTTCGCGCTGGGCCAGGAGACGCCCGGCGGCTTCGAAGCAGGAGGAGGGGAGTTGGTCGAGGCCGGGGGTCTGCGAGGCATCACCGTCTACCTTGCGGCAACGCGCGTAGTCCGCCATGCCTGGCTGCGTGAGTCCGAGCCTTGCTGCAACGGTGACGCCCGCGAGCAGGAGATGAACGGCTGCCGATCCGTCTGGGCTGCGCAGTTCGATCGTCTGCGAGTCGTTGGGCAGGCCACGGATGGGTGGCTCGTTCGGGTTCGCGTCGCGAAACATCGAGTCATCGACGTTTTGCCACCCGAGTGGGACGCGTACCAGGACTGAGCGGTTGCGGTCACCCCAGCAGATTGACGTCGGCGCCTCCTGGTGGAGCACGAGTCGCAGGAACGAGGTGGGAACGGTGTTGCCGAAGGCGGTCAGCGATGCAGCGTGCGTGAGATACCCGCCGATAACCTTCAGTGCGTCCTCAGTGAGCCCTGCGCCGGTGGAGAACTGGTTGACGCCGTCTTTGACGAGTCGCGTGTGGAAGTGCATGCCGGAGCCGGCCTGTCCGACGGCGATCTTGGGGGAGAATGACACTTCGATGCCGTAGGAGTGCGCGACCTCGCGCAGGACCCACTTGGCCAGAACCATTTGATCGGCTGCCTCGCACACATCAACGGGCAGGAATTCGATCTCCTGCTGAATCATCTGGCGTCCATCTGACACGAAGTTGCCGACCTCGGAGTGCGCGTATTTGACGGCGCAACCCATGCTCACCAGGTGTGAAAGGGCCTGTGTACGCACGTTCTCCCACTTCGAGAATGGCCCGGATTCGTGGTAGCCGCGCTGGGGTTCGACACGGAAGAGGGGGTCCTGCGGGGAGAAGAGGTAGTATTCCAGTTCGCCGAGTGCCTCGAGTATGCAGCCTGTTTCCGCCTGGAGGGAACGTTGGGCTTTTCGGAGGATTTCCTGTGGCGCCGAGGCCAGGGGGGCGCCGCTCACATCGTAGAAGTTGCAGAGGAACTCCAGGGTCGGGATTGATGAGAAGGGATTGAGGAAGGCGGTCGATAGACGAGGGACGACGTAGAGGTCGGAGGAGGTGGCCTCAACGAAGGTGAAGAGAGATGACCCGTCGACGCGCTCGCCGAGCGTGAGGACCCGATCGAGGTGTGCTTTGGATTGGATCGCGAAGTTCAGGGTTTTGAGCCGACCGTCTCCCCCGACGTAGCGAAGGTTCAGCATCGGGATGTGGTTGTCTTCGATGTATCCGATGATGTCGGCCTTCGTCAGCTCCTTCGCTGGCTTTCTGAGGGCCTGCACAAGCGGGTTTGGGCTGAGGGAAACGGTGTCGGTTGAGAGCATCTCAAACTCCTCGTTGAGCATGACTGGTATCCGTCATTGTGACTCACACTACCACCTTCCAGAACCCTCATCCGACGGCACAGCAAGACATGACGCGAGCAGGCGAGCGATTGTTTAAGTTAAAGGACAAAACGTGTTGGTCGCGGCTCGGCCCCTGGCGTCGGCGGCGAGGTGTCGGCGGGGGAGGTGTCGGCGGGGGAGGTGTCGGCGGCGCTGGCGCTGGCGCGCCGCCGATGGGGTTGGCCGTGACGTGCGCTTGCGTCGTCCGTCATTGTGCTAGCGCGCTCGCGCCGCCGATGGGAGCCATCCCATCGGGAGGATTGCACGTGATCAGTTGGGGTTGAATCTTCCCGATCGGGTGTAACGCCTCATCGGCAACAAGCCTCGTCTGGGAGCTGGCCGCCTGTCGTCCCCTTGTCATTGCCGGCGACTCCCCACCGGTGTTTATCGGCGCCCCACCCTACACGCGCCCCGCCCTACTCGCGCCCGTGCAGCAGGGCCCCGTCGGCGACTCCCCACCGGCGTTTATCGGCGCCCGCCGGGCAGTCCTGCACCGGTGAGGGAGCGTGACACCAGGGGTAATGGTGGGGGTTTTGCACCATTAGAAGCCTCCCCTCGGCGTGTCGCCGGCGTGTCGCGCCCCTAATGGTGCAATTCCCCCCGTTTGATGGCGATGCCACCGGCAGACAAGTCACACACGGGTCCCCGTGCAGCGCAAGTCCCACAGTTTACTGTCGGCGAGGTCACGCCTCGGGGCGGTGTGGCGCCCGCCGGGCAGTCCTGCACCAATGAGGGAGCATGACACAAGGGGAAATGGTGGGGGTTTTGCAGCATTAGAAGCACCCCCTCGGCGTGTCGCCGGCGTGTCGCGCCCCTAATGATGCAATTCCCCCCGTTTGATGGCGATGTCACCGGCAGGCAAGTCACGCACGGGTCCACGTGCAGCGCAAGTCCCACAGTATACTGTCGGCGATGTCACGCCTCGGGGCAGCGCCGCCCACGTCGCAAACCACCTCGATAACAAACGCCGACAACGGGGGTGTTGCGGGCAAGGTGGTCTGCGTTGTGGGCGCAACGGCGCCTGAGCTGGTGCGTCGCTCGCACGCGAACCGCCGACAATGCGCGTTAACCCCATGACACGCACGCCAACCCCTAGATATGCGCCTGGGCGGCGCCGCCGCGCATGCCATCAGACCCCCCACGCGGATTAGAGGGCCCACGCGCGAATGAGCGGGTCCACGTGCGCGGCGAGGAACGCAGGCAGCTCGCGCGCGCTTGGAGCAGTTTCGCATGCAATTCGATTGGGTGAACTTTCAACAGTATCTACAAACGTTGCAATTCCAACGATATGGTTGCGTGGCGTGGCGCGGTGTTGGGGGAATTGCATGCGACATTCGTGGAAAGCTCGCCGGGCGGGGGTCGTGCGCTGCCGCTCGTGAGCCTGTCAATTTTTCTGTGTATGGGGGTTAGAGGTAGGGGGTGATTCGGTCGG